>JABHOU010000151.1 GCA_018695085.1 Opitutia bacterium
CTCCGATCTGCCCGCTTTCGTGGACATGTACAGTGGCAAATCACAATCCCGATCTCCCCTCAAGCCCGCGGGGTTTTTGCCATCCGTCCACCAAGCGGTGAGTTTCCGCTCGGGCAAGGATCCCGTGTACTATCTTTCCAACCCGTCGGGCATGTCGACCAATGACCGTCGAGCCACCATCGATACCATCAATCAACTCAATCACAAACGATTTGATCTTCTGGGTGACCCTCAAATCCTCACCCGGATCGAGCAATATGAGATGGCCTTTCGCATGCAACGTTCCATCCCCGACTTGGTCGACTTGAAGGGCGAACCCGAAAAAACTCTGACTGACTACGGAGCGGATCCCTCCAAACCATCGCTTGCCAATAATTTGCTAATGGCTCGGAGGATGGTCGAGCGGGGCGTGCGCTTCGTTCAGTTAAGGGACGGAGGATGGGATCACCATAACAAGCTTTTCAAGGAACTACCCCAGAAGTGCAAGGAATTGGACCAACCCCTCGCCGCCCTCGTTCGCGATCTCGAGGAAAGAGGACTGCTCGATGAAACCCTTGTCATTTGGGCAGGTGAGTTTGGCCGCACACCCATGTTGCAAGGAGGCGATGGACGAGATCATCACAAGGAAGCCTTTTCCGTCTGGATGGCCGGAGGCGGCCTCAAGACCGGCCTGACCTACGGGGCAACCGACGAGCTTGGCTTCAAGGTCACCGAGAATCCCGTTCACGTTCATGACCTGCATGCAACCATCCTTCATCTACTCGGCTTAGACCACGAAAGATTGGTCTTTCCCTTTGGTGGCTTGGACCTCCGACTTACCGATCTTCATGGCAAGGTGGTTTCCGACCTAATCGCCTGAAGTCCAATTGTCCTGCCAAGAACGAATTCGGCTATTTCGACTGAGCCAGTATGAACAAAATCCTTTCTCTGATTGCCTGTCTTTCCATGTTTGCCCTTGGACGGACGAACGGAGCCGAGACCTACCTTATTCAAGACGGCAAGGCGAAGGCTGAGATCGTACTTTCGGCAAAACCGGCTCGAGCCGCCGAGTTCGGAGCTCAAGAATTGCAGACCTATTTGGAAAAGATCAGTGGCACCCGAATCAAGATCGTCACCGAACCAACTGCGGAGACCCCCGTCAAAATCTACGTCGGTGAAAGCGGGTACGCTCGGGACATTGGCATAACTGCGAAAGGGCTGAAGCGCGATGCATTCAAAATAGTATCCGGAGCAAACTGGCTGGCCCTCGTAGGCAACGACCTGGAATTCGAACCCCGCGAACCATGGGCTCGACGTCATAGCCAATGGGCACAGGAGAAACAGTCCGAGTGGGAAAAGCTCGCCGGCAAACCATGGATGAATCCGATCGGGAGGAGCCTTTACCGCGACTACAATAAACAGCTTGATATTTGGAACTTTGACCATCGTGGCTCGCTCAACGCAGTTTACGCGTTTCTGCGCGAACTAGGCGTGCGTTGGTACATGCCCGGCGAGTTGGGTGAAATCCTACCGAAGCGAACCAACATTGTCTTATCGAAATTCGATCGCGCCGTCACCCCGGATTGGAAAATACGCAGCATCAGCCGTCCCATGATTTCGTCAAACGAACTGGAGGACGCTCTCTGGTATCTGCGCATCGGAGCCAACAACCAATACGCCGTCTTGCACCACGGCCAGCGTTACCTGACTGAGCATCCCGACCAACGCAAGGCACATCCCGAATACTATGCCATGATGGCCAATGGTCAACGGGACAACCTCAGCAAGACGGCCAACGCGTGCCTCTCTTCCAAAGGCTTCTTTCGCGAGATGGTCGCCTTTGCGAGGTTGATGTTCGATCACTACGACATTCCCATGGTCTCTGTCATGCCACACGACGGGTTCAATCATTGCCAATGCGACCTATGTCGCGATCAGGCAAACTTGGAACGCGGAGCATCAGGATCGTCCTCGGATTACGTCTGGAACTTCGTCGTTCGGGTCGCAAACGAGCTAGCCAAAACGCATCCCGACCGAAAAGTCTTCTGCGGGGCCTACAGTAGTTACCGGCTGCCACCGCTGACGATCGACAAATTGCCGGACAACGTGCTGGTGCAGATCACGAACGGTCGACCCATCCGTGAACTGGATAACGAGGTTCACCAAGCCACAGCTGAACTTCGCAAAGCCTGGCGAGAAAAGACCAATCACTCCCTTTCGGTCACTCTGAACTACACACCCTTCACCAATCGCGGAGCCTATCGCCCCCAGTATTGGCCGCACGTGATCGACCGCGGAATGAAGGAGACCTTCGGACAGACCTGGCGGGAAGACGTATGGCTATCGAGCGGCAAAGGCGGTTTGCATTATCCCGGAATGGCCCACTTGAACGCATGGACAATCTCCCGGCTCTGGTGGGACGTCGATCAAGATATCGACGTCCTACTCGCCGAATATTACAAGCAGTTCTACGGTCCGGCCGCCGCCGGGATGAAGGCATTCATTGAATTTTGCGAAAAAGAATATGCCCAGCTTGGCTCAGATGGTGAACTTGCGAGTCACGCGCTCGAACTGTTCGACAAAGCCAAAGCGGCCGCCCCCTCGAATTCGGTCCATGGGAAACGGATCGCGTTAGTCGACGAATTCCTGACCACGCTCCGCAGTCGGGCCAAGCAGATGAGTGAGCCGCGTCCCGAAGGTCTTCCCAATTATCGTCTGATCGACATGGGCAAGGACAAGTGGAGCAAAGCCCGCGATTCCCTGAAAATGGACGGCAAGTTGGATGAGGAATTCTGGACAGCCTACAACTACCCCCGAAAGCTTCGTGAATTTCGCACGAAGGGGAAAC
>JABHOU010000436.1 GCA_018695085.1 Opitutia bacterium
AAGATCGGTGCGTCGTTGCCTTTGATAAGAAGACGGGGAAACAGGCGTGGATCGCAAAAGATTCGTGGGGCGCTAGCTACTCTTCTCCCACTCTGGCAAGGATCCATGACAAAGAAGTCTGCCTCGTATTAACAGGAGGAGAAAGTCGACCACCCAAAGGAGGGCTCTTGGTTCTTGATCCAAATACAGGCGAAAAGCTAGCGCGTTTTCCATGGAGGGCAGACAAATTTGAGTCTGCCAATGCAGTGCCACCCTTGCCCGTGGGAAAGAATAGGGTCTTCCTGTCCGAATGCTACGAGTTGGGTGGCGTACTTCTCGAGTTCAATGAAAAGTTCATTCCCAAGGTATTATGGAAGAAGACCGACTTTAATATTCACTGGATGACCCCCATACTCTCCGGTAACCACCTTTATGGTGTCAGCGGGAGGCATCAGCAAGGCTCGGAGATGGTTTGCGTGGAGCTGGATACAGGCAAGGAGGTATGGAGAAACCGCATCGCCTGGGAGCAAGATATTCAAGGTCGAAAACTTCGCCTCGAAGCCTTTCGTGCCTCCCTTCTTTACGCTGATGGACATTACTTATGCCTTTCAGAGCTTGGAAGCCTGCTATGGCTTGATCTTTCCCCAAAGGGTTCTGAGATTATTTCCTCTACCCAGCTTTTCTTTGCTTCGGGCACTTGGACTCTTCCTGCGGTATCTCGGGGCCTTCTTTACGTTATGCAGAACGAAACCGATCGAATGTCCAATACCCCTACTCGGATTCTTTGCTACGACCTGCGCAAAAATTGAGGCCATAATGACTACACCTCGCGACGAACTTGTCGAGGTCTTGCCTCTGTCCGGTTTCGACCAATCTCTCACCTATGCCGTCCCGCTTCCGTTTCGCGGAAGATTGGCGATAGGTTCCTTGGTTAGAATCCCTCTCGGTCGAAGGCAAGTGATGGGGATCGTCACAAGCCTAATCCCAAAGGTGAAGCCGGAAGCGTCAAAATTGAAGTTTCTCATTACCCTTGCTCGAGAAGAACCCGTCCTCACTCCCGATCTCGTATCTCTAGCCCGCTGGTTGGCCGATTATTATGCGGCCAAGCAGGAATCCGTACTCGAAACCATGATTCCCGCCGCTGTTCGTGACGGAGCCAAGGAAAAGACCCGTCGACTGATTGAAATTAATCGCGAAATCCCGGAGAAGGAGGGAACCGCTCTTGTGTCTCGAGCTCCCAAGCAAGCCGAGCTACTCGCATTCCTTAGAAAGCAACGTAGTCCAGCTCCCCGCGAGGCTACTTTGCAAGCCCTTGGAGTTGGTGCCGGTGCCTGCGACGGACTTGTCGAAAAGGGGCTGGTCTTGGAGAATCGAGAAAAGGTGAATCGAGTCGCCTATGACGATGAGTTTGCGACTGGAGAAACAGTTGCCCGTGAAGCCCCCAAGCTCACCGATGAGCAAACTGTTGCCGCGGATGAACTGCGAGCCTGCGTAAAATCCAAGAAATTTGCGGTTCGTCTCTTGCAAGGAATTACCGGTTCGGGGAAGACGGAGGTCTACTTTGCCGCCATGGAGGATGCCCTGGAGGCGGGCGGTTCCGTTCTGTTTCTACTCCCCGAGGTGGCGTTGGCTCCACAAACCGTGGCTAGACTGCGCGGTCGTTTTTCGGAAGAAGATACGGAAGTCGTCGTCTGGCACAGTCATCTTTCTGCCGGTGAACGCCTGGATGCTTGGAGCGCCGTCGCATCAGGTCGAGCCCGTATCGTAGTGGGAGCGAGATCCGCTGTTTTCGCTCCCTTGCGAAACCTGCGTCTAGTGGTGGTGGATGAGGAGCACGAGCCCGCCTACAAACAAGAGGAGACGCCGCGTTATCACGGTAGGGACGTCGCGGTTTATCGTTCCATGCTGGCCAACGCGACCTGTGTGCTCGGTTCCGCCACTCCATCGCTGGAGTCCGTTCGAAACGTTCGGTCAGGCAAATACGGCATGATCGAACTCACTCATCGCATAGATGGTCGAGAACTCCCTGTCGTGCATATCGTGGACATGCGTCGCGAAGCTTTAAGAAGGGATTCCAATCCAGTGCTGTCACGACCACTCGTGGAAGCACTGCGACAGCGTTGCGCCGCCCGCGAACAAAGTATTCTCTTCCTCAATCGGCGAGGTTTCAACACAACCATGCTCTGTCCCGAATGCGGACATGTCGAGCAATGCAAGCACTGCAGCATTTCCTTGACCTTCCATCGTACCGACAGTCGCCTCCGCTGTCATCTTTGCGGACACCAACGGAATGCTCCTAGGAATTGTCCATCCTGCCAATCTCCGGAAATCATTCGCAAGGGGCACGGCACGCAGCGAATAGAGGATATTGCCCGAGACATGCTTCCCCGTAATGCCGTCGTCGTTCGAATCGATGCCGACGTGATGACCCGTAAAAATCTTTTCCGCAAAATCCTTTCCGACTTCCGAAAGGGCAGGATCGACGTTCTGGTGGGCACTCAGATGATCGCCAAGGGCTTGGACTTTCCAAACGTCACGCTGGTTGGAGTCGTGGATGCCGACCTACCTCTTCGAATGGAAGATTTTCGTGCATCGGAAAGGGCCTTTCAATTACTTGTTCAAGTCTCCGGCAGGGCAGGTAGAGGGGATCGAGCAGGGGAGGTCTTCGTACAGTCTTTTGCACCTCATTCCCCAAGCATTCAGTATGCCCGCAGGTCTGACCTGACAGGGTTTCTGGACGACGAATTGAGCCAGCGAAAGGAATTCCGATACCCTCCCTACAGGCATCTGGTTCGGCATCTTTTTCGCGGTCGCAACGACGACAAGACTTTCTTCTTCGCAGAACAGTGGGTGCGACACATTGAAGGTAAACTTCCGTCCGACGTCGAAACTCGAGGTCCTGCTCCCGCTCCGATCGAAAAGATGAAGGGACGCTACCGTTTTCATCTTTGGTACTTTACCGAATCGGTTACCCGACTTGTTCCCGTACTGGTGAAACTCCGAGAAGAATTTCCAATGGACAAGGACATCATCGACGTTCTCGACGTCGATGCCGTTAGCCTCAGTTGATTGCCGAAATCCTAATCCCCACTACCTCTTTTCGGGAAGCGGTGGTGGCTACTTTAAGTGCGGGGCGTTTGCGTGCGTCCAATTCTCGGCTGCATCCTTGTCGATACGCCGCCAAGCAGTCAGAGCTTGTCGGAGAGCCGTATCCTGTTGCTTCTGATCCACGATCGATCGAGCCCAGTCGACGGCACCCGCAGGATCTCGGCCCGATATGCGGGATACGAACGCCCCGACCACGGGATCCATGTCCGTTGATCGTGGAAAGTCGTTCAGCCATTCCGCGGTCGCCACCGGGTCTCGCACAGCCCAATAGTTCGTCAATTGGGTCATCGCATGCTGACGTGTGCCTGTGTCTTCGATCTTGGCGCTCCAGTCCGCTGCAGCTTTCGCATCCTTTCCGACCCATTGTCCGAGAACCGTGTTTATGATCCTGTTGCGTCCGTCTCCTGCTTCCATCGTGTCGGACCATTCCGCCGCTCGGCTAGGATCCTTTCTTGCAATTTGAGAACCGATTTGCCCAAGCAGAACCTCACGGAAATTTTGTTCGTCCCGCGGAATTTGGTCGGCCCAAGCGATGGCTTCATCGACTCCAAGTTCGACGTACTTCTGGA
>JABHOU010000139.1 GCA_018695085.1 Opitutia bacterium
AATACATTCCCGAAAATTCGATATGGGTAATTTGAAAAAAAAGCGACGCTTGAAGATGAACAAGCACAAGCGTCGTAAACGCACGCGGGCAAACCGCCATAAAAAGAAAGACTGGTAGTTATGGATCGGTTTTGGATTTCATTTGTATTTTGACTTCCCTTAACGAACTCCCACTCCTTTTCTTTGACTTTTTATTTTCCTTCGGGAATACCTCAACTGATGGACGCGCTAGTATCTCCTCCCGATAAACGCGTTATCAGCCAAACATTCGCTGGTAGTACGATTACTCTTGATGGCTTTTTAGCTACTTTCGAAACTTATCTTGTCGGTCGAGCGAACTATTTCGACCCTGCAGTTCGAGATTTAGCTGTTCAAGCCCTTGCTTCCGGCGGCAAACGAATTCGTCCTGCCCTTGTTCATGCTTGTGGCGCCGGCAATTTAGCTGTTTCGGAAAACCTCATAAAGGCCTCATCGATCGTCGAATTCGTTCATGTTGCGACCTTGGTGCACGACGATGTACTCGATGATGCCTCCATTCGGCGAGATCGCCAAACAGTTTACGCGGATCGTGGAGCTACTGCGGCAATACTGTTGGGAGATGCCCTTTTTGCTCATGCTTTGGAAATGGCTTCCGAGTTTCCTGGAAACGAAGTCTGCCGGTGGGTTGCTGCAGCAACTAGACGAACATGCTCAGGTGAAATTCAGCAAAGCTTTCTCCGAGGTGATTTCACCCTTAACTCTTCGCACTACAAGCAAATTATAGAGGCAAAGACTGCTGAATTATTTACTGTTTCCTGTCGTCTAGGGGTCCATGTGGCCGGTCTCGACGATGCCACCTCGTCTCTAGCGTGTGAATTCGGTCGTCGCCTAGGGTTGGCGTATCAAATTTATGATGACTTGGCCGATGTTTTTGGAAAGGAAGCGGATTTCGGGAAATCTCTCGGAAGAGATCTGGCTCACGGAAAAGTTACCTTACCGACAATCACTTTATTCTCTAAACTTTCCAAAGTTGAAGCTTCAAGACTTCACGAAAAACTTTTTAATTCAGGTCCCGAACCAAACCCAGAGATTATTCACGAAATGGTTAATCTTATGAGAAAGCACGGGGTTCATAATGAATGTCGTGAGCTTCTCGATGAAGAACTTTCCGCAATCGGAAACACTCTCTCTGAGTTTACTGATGATACAATCGCTAGGCGTCTCGACGACCTCCGGCAAGTAATAGTTGACCGTATGGCTCTCCTCTTGAGCTGATTTCCTTTAATAGCCTGCGTCACTTGTTGCTTTTCGCTTGCGATATCAGCCACAGTTCACTTAATTTGTTTTTCCTGACGCTAAACTGATGGCTTTATCTAAGGCAACTACGGCACCATATTCCGAGTCTTCTCAGACTCAGGCTAGTGATCATGACGTTGCATTAGTTCTAAAAGCTCAACAAGGTGATCTTGATGCCTTTGATGCTTTGACTGTCAAGCATCGAGGTAGACTCATGTCTGTCATTTACAACATGACGTCCAACAGAGAGGATGCCGCTGACCTTACCCAAGATGCATTCGTTAAGGCATTTCGTTCCATTGGTCGGTTTAAAGGCAAGTCATCTTTTTTTACTTGGCTTTATCGGATTGGCGTAAACGTTACGCTTAGTTATCTTCAAAAAAACAGGGCCCGGAGATTTTTCAGTTTGGAAAACCTATCCGAGGAAGTGAACCAAGAAACGGCATTCGAAATACTTGCGTCTAGTTCCAAGGCAGACCGTGGCACCCTTCTGAATGAACTACAGGAAAAATTGAACGAAGCCCTCCAAAAACTGTCAAACAAGCATCGGACAATAGTTGTTTTGTTCGAAATCGAGGGTCTAAGCCATAAACAAATTTCCGAAATCATGAAGTGTTCCGAGGGAACGGTCCGTTCGAGACTACATTATGCAAAGCAACAACTGCAGTCCTACTTGTCCGACTATTTGAAGTGAACGAAGTCAAATTTAAATCCGAAGAAGAGCATAAATCCCTCACAGTGGAGGATTTGTTGCACCTCAAGCGTTTCGAGCAACCCGAACCCGATTCGTGGGATGATTTTCAGACGGAGTTTCGTCGTCGTGCGATGGAGTCAGTTGTTATAGAACCCGTTGAGTCGGGAACTTGGCGTCGCATTGCACTTAAATGGTTTGCTCCCACCTTTGGTATGGGGGCAATTGCGGCAGCATTGCTTATCTTTACGGGCGGACCACTTATTGATAGCACTGATGCATTGACTATCAATGCACCTCAAATAGCTTCTGAAAATATTGGTGATCCTTTACTGCAAGTTAGTTCTGCCGTTGCGGAATCTCGTGGCGGTGAATTTGTTGATGGTGCCATTTCTCTTACTTTCAGTGACGAAACTGAAGGAGTTGCGACTGGTTTTATGGGAAAGTCGATTCGATTTGCCTCGGAAGACGCCACTTTTGAGGAATCCGCCCTTACCTTGTATGCTTCCGATTCGGAGCAACCGGTACATCCGGTTACCTTTTAGATCGATGAAAAGAGGGTTGGCGGCCTTTTTGTCGCTTTTGTTTGCGGGTCTGCCTTCATCATGTTTATTTGCTCAGGATTCTTTTGATGCATCCTTGGTGATTCAAAGCAGAGTGGTCGATCTCTTTGCTCGCCACAATACGGCAATTGTTCGTGTTAAGGCTACCCGCCAAACTCGTGATGAGAAAAAGATCAAACGTTCACTCAAAATGGGAACTGGCTTTTTTGTCAGTAACGAAGGTCATGTCCTTACCTCGGCTCTCCTCAGAGACGCCGATCGTGTATGGGTCGAGTTCGACGGCAATTTCTTTCTTTCCGACGTCGTTGGAGAGGACCCTGTCAGCAATGTTGCTCTTCTCAAGGTCAAGAATCTCCCCGAGAAGTTTTCTTTTGTTGTTTTTGGTGAACCTGGGGACATACCTCCCGCCGGATCTTTTGCTTTAGCTTTTACCTCTGCTTTAGAATTTCAGCCTGCTCCTGCTTTAGGCATTGTTCAAGGTAGCGAACCTTCTTTCGGTAGTCGTCTGTTCCCCACTCGGATGATGCGCACGAGCATTGCCGTTGGTCCTGGTGAGGTCGGTGCTCCCGTGCTTGATCTCAACGGGAAGTTCATTGGATTGACTTACGCCTCACTGCCCGACCTTCGCTCCTCATTCGTTTTGCCTGCCAAAGCCTGTGCTCGCATTCGAGACGACCTTTTGCTCACCGGTAAAGTTACCTACGCTTGGTTCGGCGTTACAGTTGTACGGAAGATAAACGCGCAGAACGGATTCGACGTAATTGTCGAGGGTGCAGTCGA
>JABHOU010000265.1 GCA_018695085.1 Opitutia bacterium
CTGGTAACGGCGGATCTCCTATTGGAATTCGCGTTGGGAAGAGCTTCGACCTTGGTCAAGGATCCAGGAAACCTCTTATCCGGATTCGGCCATCCCGCGGTTCTGACGGTGGGAGCGGTACTGGTAATCAGTCGGGCCCTTCGCAACGCGGGTGTGGTGGATATCATCGCCCGAAGCATTCTCCCCTTAACCAAGAGTGAGTCCGGTCACATCTTTTCTCTCTCGACAGTGGTTATGGTTTGTTCGGCCTTCATGAACAACGTCGGAGCCCTTGCCCTAATGCTTCCGGTCGCGCTGCGAACGGCCGCGGAACGGGCACGCCCGCCCGGAATGCTTCTCATGCCCCTGGCCTTCGCAAGTATTCTCGGAGGCATGATGACTATGATCGGCACGCCTCCCAACATCATCATCGCAACCATGCGGGCAGATCTGATCCCGAATGCTCAGCCATACGGTCTTTTTGAATTTTCTCCCGTTGGCGCAGCGGTTGCGTTGGCGGGTGTAGCCTTCGTCGCCTTGATCGGTTGGCGTCTCATACCCAAAGCCTCGCGATCCAAAGCCGGGGGGCAGGCCCTTTTTCGAATTGACGAGTACGTCACCGAATTACGCGTTCCCGAGGAGTGCGGCTTGATTGGTCAAACCGTAGGAGAGTTCGCCAAGGAACTTGGGGAAAAACTGGAACTCATAGGTTTCGTGAACAAGGACGACAAGGTGGTCGCAGTCGACCCGGATGGAGTCCTGCAAGCAGGAAATCGTTTCCTGGCAAAGGCCGACCCCGTGGACCTGCAGGAAGTCCTAGACCTGCACGGGTTGCGGCTCGCCAAGGAAATCCGCAAACGCATAGACGCCTTTGAAAGCGACGACCTTGGCTACCTCGAGGTCATCGTCTCCGCGGGCTCCTTGCTAGAAGGGCGCGGACGATCTTACCTCCGTCGCCGAATGGGCCGTGGGGTAGTTCTCCTCGCAATCGCTCGACAAGGGGAACCCATTCGCAAACGTCTCGACAAGGTCGTTTTTCGGGTAGGAGACGTCCTCCTCCTCCACGGCGACGCCGAGACCATGGACGATCGCGTAGCCACTCTCAACCTGCTCCCCCTCGCCGATCGAGAAGTGAACGTCGGCTCCTTTCAAAAGGCGGGCCTGGCCCTGCTTGTCTTCGCCTCGGCGATCGGCCTAAGCGCCGCAGGCGTTCTGCCCATGACGATCGCCTTCGTCGGGGCCGCATTAGCCTACATCCTTCTAGGCATCCTGCCGACACGAGACATATATCGCGAAATCGACTGGCCCGTCATCGTTCTTCTCGCCGCCATGATGCCTCTCAGTCAGGCTCTCCGGGACACCGGATGCGCCGAGCTCGTGGCCAAGCAAATGGCGTTGTCCGCCAACTCCTTTCCCCATTGGGTGATTATCGCCATCGTCATGGGTGTCACCATGTGCTTGTCGGACGTCATCAACAACGCGGCCACCGCACTCATCATGGCGCCTATAGCCGTGGGCATCGCAATAGCCATGAACCTTAATCCCGATCCCTTCCTCATGTCCGTGGCAGTGGGGGCGTCCTGTGCATTCCTCACTCCCATCGGACACCAGTGCAACGCGCTCGTCCTAGGTCCCGGCGGCTACCGCTTCGGCGACTACTGGAGAATGGGCCTACCGCTTGAAATTCTCATCCTCGCCATTGGAACGCCCCTAATCATGACCTTCTGGCCCTTGGCCTAAAGCCGGTCCCAAGAAATTTTTTCCGAATAGCTGGTTCCGAGTCTTGGCAACACGACCAATTATGCTCAAATAAGAAGAATGAAACTATCTCTTGCAGTAGCCCTCCTTTCCACTCTTGCCGGAATCTTGATTGCGGAAGAAATCACGCCCCGATCATACAGAGGCGACTTACCCGTTGGTCCTGCCCCCGACGGCAACCATTATCTGGAGGCCGAGGAATTCAAGCCCTCCTCGGCTGACGAAACCGGATGGCGAGCCAAGAATTGGGGTGACAACTACTACGCCGCCAGCTTTGCCAACTGCTTCCTCAGCCGACAAGCGTTTCTCGGGGCTCCTGCCCAAGCGGATGAAGCTTCTGCTTCTATCGCTGTAACCATCTCCGAAACCGGCAAGCATCACGTACTCGTTCGTTACGAGGCGGCGTATCGGTTTTCCACGGAATTTCGAATAAGAATCGAGCAAGGAGGAAAAAAAGTCTTCGACCGCCTCTACGGTTCCCGCGAGAACCTCAAGATCTGGGCGTTCTCCCAAAAGCTGAAAGCCGATCACAAATGGAGCTGGGGAGCCACCGAGAACATTGTCTGGGAAGGGCATGATGCCTTCGTGAACCTAAAACCCGGCAAAGCCACCATCACCTTGCTAGCCGGCAAGCAACCCGAACCCGCCGCCAAGCGAAACCTCGATCTCATCATGCTTACCCGCGACGTCGAGGGAGTCGCCAAAAGGATCGAGAAGGAACGCTACCTGCCGCTCGACGGCCTTCTCACGCAACAAGGCGACGTTTCCTTAAGGGTAAGGAAC
>JABHOU010000565.1 GCA_018695085.1 Opitutia bacterium
ATTACGACAGTTGGCCGAGAGTGGAGATGCCTATGCGCAAGCGGCTTTGGCCATTGCCCTTGCAAATGGAGACAAGGGCTTCCCCATATCGATTATCGAAGCCGAGAAGTGGGCTCGCCAGTCTGCCTCCCAAAAACATCCCATAGGTTATTTTGCAATGGGTCACTTGTCTCAAAATCCAATTCTGGAAGCCGACTCGGCTACTCCGGGTAAGTATTTTTTGGTCTCATTTGGTGACAGAAAAGGAGAGCTTGTGAGGACGGCTCTATCGGGTGACCCAATCGCCTGTTATGCCCTCGGCATGATGTTAACTTCCGATGAACTTCGCCCGAGGGTGATTCCCGATTTTGAACTGGCTGCAAGGCATCACCAAGTTGCTGTTCGTGCCGGTTATATGCCCTCTGTTTTGCAGCTAGGAATATTGAAGATGGAGGGTATGCTTGCGGCCAAAGACATGGATGGAGGGCTTGCTCTGGTCCGGCAGGCGGTTTCCATAAATCTTCCCGGAGCTCACAATTATATGGGAGTTGTCTACTCCAATGGTAAGGCTGTACCTAAGGATCTCGGGACTGCACTTGTTCACTTTCGTAAAGCCGCCGACCTCGGGCACGGTAGTTCAATGATCCTCACGTCTCACTTCTATGCCGGCGGTTTGGCTACTCCCGTAGACTTCGATCTTGCTTCGGTATACGCCCGTCGGGCTGCCGCCGTAAAGGAACCCGGGGCCGAGGAGAAAATACTGGAGATTCAAGCATTGGCGGAGTCAGGCGCTTTGGTCGCCACTTCATCCGATGTTCCCGAACCTGTGGAAACGGGTGTTCCGCCACCACCTCCACCACCAAGCTCTTCCGGAATCATCCCGCCTACCCCGCCGTCCCTGCCGTCCTCTCCTAGTCCCGATCCTAAGACTTCCACGCCAACCTATATTCCCAGAGCGCCAAATCCCGCTGAAACAACTTTCGTTCCCGTTGCTCCACCACCTACCTCCTCACCTCTTCCGATACCCACTCCACCACCTCCAACGACATTCACTCCCACGCCCTCCTTTACCGCACCCCCATCAACTTCAGCTGCTGACACTCGTGAATTAGCCAAGCGCCATTATTCCGGGATTGGCGTACCGCTTGACTATACCACAGCTCGCAGCAATTTCGTGATTGCCGCCAACGGGGGCGACGTTGAGGCTGCCCGTTACCTCGGAATCATTTATCTTCGCGGCAAAGGCGTGGCCAAAGACAGGTTGGAAGCGGCGAAGTGGCTGCGCATGGCGGCTGCAGGCGGCGATGTTATGGCAAAGCGAAACCTAGAACTGCTCGAGCAGTTGCTCGCCCCCTGAGGAATCAGGTTTCTAGGTCTGAATAGCTGGGGCTCATTGCCAAAGAATCCCTTTTGCATGAATCCCGTCAAGACTGCGGATATCAGTAATTTGGAGGCGATATCTTCGCCTTCTCTGTTGGTTTTTCCGGAACGGGTCGAGGCAAACGTCGATCGTATGCTGGACATGGTGGGCGGTGATGTTTTGCGTCTGCGCCCACACGTCAAGACGCACAAAATGGCGGAGGTGGTCAGGTTGCAGGTGGCCAAGGGCATCACCCGATTTAAGTGCGCCACCATTGCCGAGGCCGAAATGACTGCGATTTCGGGCGGGAGCGACGTCTTGCTGGCACATCAGCCCGTCGGTCCCAACTTATCCCGATTCCTTCAGTTGCAGGATCGTTTCTCGGAAGTTTCTTTCTCGGCCACTGTCGATTCTCCGGAGGTGGTGGCCGAGTTCGAAAAAACGGGCCAGTCGGCGAGTCTTTTCGTGGACGTCGATTGCGGTATGCATCGCACGGGGATCGAACCTGGGGAGGGAGCTTTGGCCTTGTGCCGGCGAATTGCTTCTTCCGAAAATTTAGAGTTCGCGGGCCTGCATGCCTATGACGGGCACTTGCACCTCCCCGGCCTGATTGATCGAACCGAAGCCCACGCCGCCGCCATCGAGTCGTGGGCCGGTTTGTTGCAGTTACTGGAGAACGAGAACCTTGCTCCTTACACCATCGTAGTCGGCGGAAGTCCTACCTTTGGCCTCTTCGCTCAAATGGATAACTGGCAATGCAGCCCGGGCACTACGCTTTTTTGGGACGCGGGCTATGGTCATGCGTTTCCGGACTTGGAGTTCGAGTGCGCTGCCATGCTGCTCACTCGCATTATCAGCAAGCCCGCCGGGCGTCTTTGTCTTGACTTGGGCCACAAGTCGGTGGCCGCGGAGAAGCCGATCGGGAACCGTGCATGGTTCCCCGACCTTCCTGAGGCGAAACCCTTTCTGCAAAGCGAGGAGCATTTTGTTTTGGAGGCCCCGAATGCTGGAGACTTCGCGGTCGGTGATGCTCTGTTGGCGGTACCTTGGCATGTTTGTCCCACGGTTGCCTTGCATGCTCATGCCCACTTGGTCCGCGATGGTCGGGTTACTTCCGAGTCATGGGAAGTGGTGGCTCGGAAGCGTTCCCTCACTATTTAGACTGTCGCCACCAAGTCGGCCGGGAAAAGGTTTTACCGAAATCGACTTCCTAAATCGTCTTGTATTGGTGAAAAGATTTTCGTCTTTGGCTGAATAATTTTCTGTGTTTGAGACTTTGGGTAGACGCTCTTTTTCGCCAGCGTCGAAAACTAGCGGGCTTTATGGACTTTCTCATGAATTGGATGACATGACCTTCACTTAATCCAGTAACTTTTCGAATTTCCTCAAAAGTGATACGGTCTGCCCAAGCAGCCCAGATAATCCAATCTGGACTATCTTTCAATGGTTCTGGATTCTTGACACGAGTAACGGGGAAACTAGATTTTTTTGACTTCACAAGGAACTTTACAAAATAAATAAAATTTGTGAACACTTGAAATGCATCAACGAAAGACACCATGCACAAGCACTCAACAAGGTAAAAAAAGAATTAGATTCTATTGGTTATAAGCTTTGAAAGAGTAGGGGAATAAACAAATGAATAAGAAAAAGAAAATTCTTATTGTTTTATCCGTTCTTGCTTTGTTGGGAATTGCGGGTTGGCAACATTGGGAATATCATCACAACACACCCGTTGCACTTGTTTCTGCTGATGGTGGTAAGGTTTTTCCCTTGAAAAGCATTTCGAGCATTTTGGGCGGGAGAATAAACCTTGAAAGTGGACATCAAGAAACATCAATTGATTATGTGTGGATTGATGTTGTAAACAGGCAAAACGAAAAGATGAACATTACACCACAAGAAGCATTAGTTTTATCTCAATAAATGAAACTTGAAAGAGTAGGGGAACAATCAAATGAAATACTTGTTTATAATATTTATATCTCTAATAGGATGTGAAAAATCCCCCAAAACAGTTGACTATTCTAAAATCGAATTTCGTGGTGAATTAGCTTACTTGCAGAAACAGGAAAATCCATTTAGCGGAAGAGCGATCGAATATTATTCAGAAGGTAAAAAGAAAGCAGAAGTAAATTATAGAAATGGTAGATTAAACGGAGAATATGCTGATTGGTATCCCAACGGACAAATGAAAAGGAAAGGAAGTTTCAAAGATGGTAAATTCGACGGACTATGGATTAGGTACCACAAAGATGGAACAGAGAGGTCTCGAACTACCTATAATGAAGGGAGAGGTATTGAAACAATCTTCAATGACTGACCCTTTTTTCTGATCCATAAGAACTGGCAAACAGATTCCAGTCTTCTTGAGTACGATTCTGGAACAGACACGTTTCTTCAAGTTCTTGATTCCTTTGTTTACTTCATCACTTTTCTTTCCCACTACGACAAACATCCTCTCCTCCTTGAACTCCTTCTTGTCTGACTGTTTCTGTCCAACGCAGAACATTGCGAGAATGCCAATGATGATTCCGTAGAATAGATGAAGGGGCTGAAGTAGCTAAGGGTTAGTGCTTTGACTTGGAATGCCAGTATTTAAGCTGTTTGTATAGGTTTTGATGCTTGCCTCCATTGACGCGCCATTCGCACTCCTTGAGAAACCAATGAAAATTGTTCGATTTGATGCCATTGAATCTTCGCAGATGTCGTTTGGCTTGGTTCCAAAAGTTTTCGATCCCGTTGATGTGATTTCCCCTGTCGGCGAAGAGCTTGGAATGATTGATGCGCATGTGATGAAATTCTGTGACGTCGAGTGCATTGTACGCCTTGAAAGTGTCGGTGTAAACAATGCTGTCCGGAGTGACTATCTCTTCAATGATCGGGAGCAAGGTTTCGGTTCTTGCGTTAGGCACGATAGCCGTAAAAACCTTCCCTCCCCGCTTAAGCAAGCCGAATACAGCCACTTTGCCAGCTGCTCCTCTGCCTCGTTTCCCTTTTCGGATTCCACCGAAATAACTCTCATCAGCCTCGACCTCCCCATTCAATTCGTAGCTGGGAAGTTGAGAGGCTATGAGAAATCTCAGCCTCATGTAGAAACGAATGGCCGTGTTGGGTTGGACACCAATAATCTCGGCAGCAGCTCTTGCCGTCGTCCCGGCTACAAAGTGCTCCAAAAGCCTGTTTTGTCTTCTCGGCGAAAGACGACTTTTTCTTATGTACATAATTTGAATTATAGACTGTTTTCATGGTCTTAGCTACTTCAGCCCCTAAATGAATTGATGATTTCATGTTTGTTTCCTTGTTTGATTTTTTGAGGGGAAAGAATTGAAAGTCATTATTTTCACGAGGCACTGCTGAACTTGTGTTTCTCGGATTGAAAGGAACCATTCGGCCATGCAACCCAAGCCCTCGAAGGATACGTGCTGAAGCCATTGTATGCGCATGGTCTGCCTAAGGGGATCATGAACTTGCTTGCACTCGCCTCTTCGAGGAATCTTGCCGTCCTTGTAGGTGTAGCGATGCGATTCCGTCCCGTCCTCGTACCACGAAATAAGATGTCCGTCTAGCTTGCCGTCCTTGAATTGGATCAACCGTTGTATCTGTCCATTGCTCCACATTCCGTCCTTCGCCCATCCCGTGTAGTCTGATGGGATATCATCGTTATCAATCGCCTCAGCGATGATCCAGTTGCGGGTTTCATTGTCGTCCAAGTCAATCATCTCGACAGACGACTGATTGGATTCCGAACCATTCGATCCTGACTTTCCGTCGCCACCACACCCAACCGTCAGCAGGGCGACGAACATAGCGGCAAGTAACTTCTCCATCTCGTTATTGTAGAGCCTTGCGATTGATTCGCCCATTACAAGTTTCCGCTAATTTTATAACGAGCATTCCTCCATCCAACACTCTCCAAAGCTTGGGTCAAGAGGAGTGTTGACCGACTTTTGCGATTTAGTCTTAATCCACCTCTCTTTGCGTTATAATCAAAATGTCGGGGTGTAACCCCGCAGGAGATGACGAACTTATAAAATGCAGATATGGATCAGGAAACTATTACCGAATTTCCGGATAACGATTTGAGAGCTAATCCAGAAGACCCTTTCCGAGGATATCGTGAAGAGAAGAAGTTTGCTTGTCTAAAGATCAGAAAAATCATGAGGGCTCGATTAATTGAAATAAACTGTTTGCCTAGGTGGGTTGGAATTCGAGAATGAATTTTTATTAACCTGAACCTTAGGCACTGCTTTGTCACAACTACTTAATTGGAACAGTAAACGTTTGACCCGAGGTTGGCAGCAGGGGGTGAACGCCTTCTATTACGGGCTTGGGTTCAGCGATAGCGATTTGGATCGTCCGCAGGTTGGCATCGGCACTCCTCTGCTGGAGGGGAACTTGTGCAACCTTCATGCTTACGAGCTTGCTCGAAAGATAGCGGATGGATGCCAAGCGGTCGGTCTTGTCGGCTTTCCTTTCGGGACTCCCGGCGTGAGCGACAATATTTCGCAAGGTCACGAAGGAGGGAACGGTAGCCTGCCTTCCCGCAACTTGATCGCCAATTCCGCCGAGTGCGTGGTTACGGCTCACGGTTACGACGCGTTGGTC
>JABHOU010000267.1 GCA_018695085.1 Opitutia bacterium
ATCGCCTCCCGTCCGAATCCGGGGGGGACGGTGCCCAATCACCATGCTTTCACCCAGTGCCATGGAGGCCATGCGAATCAGCGTAAGCCGGAGGGCAGTCGTCCTGGTGGACGAGATTCAGCCGAACCAATTCGGGGAACTCTACGAATCCAACGGGATCGAGATCATGACGACGAGACAATTCTCGGAAAGAAAATGGTTCCCTCCCCTAGCCGACCAATCCGAGTTGGACCTGAACGATTGACGCCCACGGACGACAACCCGACGTGACCGACGAAGAAACGATTGAAGATCCTCGAAACGACAAGCTGGTCGAGGCCGTCGCCAAGACGGTGAGGGAGGAATTGGCTCGTGAGCGGGAGAAGCTTTCTTCGCCTTGGATAACCGGCTCAAGGAGAGCCGCCGATTACATGGGTTGTTCGCCCAGAACGATCCGAAAACTGGTTCGGGAAGGCCGATTGAGAGCATACGCGTTGACCGAGGGAAAGGGATTCAAAACGGGCACCCAGCGGTTCGCAAAAAAGGACTTGGACGCCATGCTGATCGAGGTCCGCTGACCCCCCGAATTCCAGTGACAACAAATTGACAAAAATGCAGACCAAAACCTGCCTAAAAGGGTCATATTGACAACAAATTGACAAATTTCAAAACGGCTTCCTGATTCACCTAGAACCCTTTAATAAAGCGGCTTCCAGAGGTTTTTTAGGGGGCAAAAACAGGGGTATGGCACTGAATTAGCAAACCAGCGCATTCGACCACTCTGCCATCTCTCCTAACTATTGAAGCAAGGTGTATTCAACTAAGGGAAAGGAATTGGGGAAGCAATCCGATTTTAAAGCTAGCTGGGGAAAAGGGTGCTCTATGATTCCATTGCTAGAACGACAACTTCGGCGGGAAGCCAGTGCTTTGCACCTTTGCGAGTGACGAATGAATCCGGCCTTGACTTCAGGTTGGCTTGAACCTCGTTCCAATGGACAGGCCCAATGGTCTCGGAACCATCCAAGAAATACCAACCGGTATCATCATTCTTTGCGGACTCACCCCATTTCATGGCCAAATCGACAGCGGTTTCAAGTTCGGCTTCGTCTATATGGTTGTCTCGGTTTTCATCGAAGGCGGAAATAGTCTCTAGGTTTTCGGAAAGCCATGAGCGTACAATGGTCGAACCATCGCTTTGCTTGGACATTGCTTTCGCCGACGAATCATCTTTCGTTTTTGGCTGAGTGGAAACAGGTCCACGCAACTCGACAAAATCTCGGGCTTTCTTGGGCTGATTTCCAACACTCTTTTCCTTGGCCGAATCGAGAAGTTTTGCTGCCTCCGAGGGGTTCTCCGTCAGCTTACCGAGAAATTCGGGCAATTCTATGCCTACGTTTTTGGTAAGCTCATGTAGTGGTGGTAAAGCACCAACGAGTCCCGACACGAAATTGGCGGTGTCATTCTTGCCGCCTTCGCCTTTGCCGGAGTCCCAGACTGTAACGGAATCGATCTTAAGGTTGGCGATGGCTTTGACCTGCTCTTCAACGAGTTGGGGAAGTTGTTCGGTAACGAGCAGAAGGGTGGCCTCATCAGCTCCACCTGCAGCACCGACGATATCGGAAAATCCTTGCGCCTTGCTTTGCAGGGCGGCGAGTGTACCTCTAGCCTCCGCATCCATTATAGAGAAATTACCGTCAGCCTCACCCTTGCGGAGGCGGCGCGTCTTCTCGGCGTCAGCTTCTGCAAGAGTCTCGATCTTGGCTTTTTCAATTTCGGCGGGCACTACGATGTCGGCGTGTTGGGAAGCTCGCTCTCGCTCTGCTCGAGCCCTTTCGGCGGCTTGCTCGGAAGCATATGCTTCCTCTAAAGCCTGTGCCGTCTTTACCTTTTCGGCGGCGGTGGCGAGTCGTTCGGCCTCGGCTTCCTGCTCTCTTCGTTGAGCGTCGGACTGAGCAACCTTGATTTTTGCAAGGTTTTCACCTTCCACTGCCGTGGCTTGGGCGCCGGAAACCTGTACTCGTTGCTCGCGCTCTGCGTTCGCCTTACCGATTTCACCATCACGCTCCCGCTCGGCAACGCTAACCTTGGCTTCATTAACAGCTCGTGCAGCTGCCTCTTTGCCAAGAGCTTGAATGTAGCCCGACTCATCGGTAATGTCCTGAACATTAACGTTTATCAAACGAAGTCCGACCTTAGTTAATTCTACCTCAACGCCGTTGGTAATCTTCTCGATTAGCAAATCTCTGTCGGTGTTGATGGATTCAATATCCATTGTGGCGATTACCACTCGCATCTGACCGAAGATGATGTCTCTCGCCAACTCCTGAATTTGAGCTAGATTCTGTCCGAGAAGACGCTCGGCAGCATTTTCCATCGTACCCTTTTCAGTAGAAATCCCCACAGTGAAAGTTGATGGGGTGTTGACTCGAATGTTTTGCTTGGAGAGCGCTCCCTCCAACTTGATTTCGATGGGTATGGGCGTTAAATCAAGCCATTCAGACGCCTGGATGAGAGGCATAATAAAAGTAGCCCCACCGTGGATACACTTGGAGGAGCGCCCACCTCCTGTTTTTCCATAGACAACTAGAATCTTATCGGAAGGACAGCGTTTGTAGCGACTGAAGAAAAAGACCAGCGTTCCGAGGATAACGAGGATGAATGAGATAATAACGGCTAATTCCATGAGGTTGTGCCTTTCGTGTTAGGGTTCGTTGAAATGTGAGTGGGGTTTAGCCCGTAGATATGTCTTCGGACTCGCTTTCCAAACTTTCGACCAACAAGGTTTGCTGGTCGATGAGAGCCTTGACGCGCACGGCAGTTCGGTTTCCAAGTTTTTTGTCGTGATCGGTGAGAGCCCGTACGGTGCGCATACGCCCCTGCACAAGAACCTCCACTTGCCCCATCCCTTTTCGCTTGGGAGGTATCGGTAAATAAACGTTTCCCACTTCGCCTATTGCATTGGAGTAGTCCAACGTACCCTCTTCCCGCAGGCTGAACATATAGCGCATGAGATATAACACCATACCGAGAAAAATCATGCCGACAACCGTCGCTGCGAAAGTGGCTGCTCCCAGACCGTAACCGTTGTATAGCATGGAAACCCCCGTCCATCCGAATCCCGTGAAGAAGGCTCCCACGGTACGGATGGAAAACAATCCCGTGTCTCCACCCTCCCCTGCGTCCATCCCATCGGCATCGAAATCCGTATCCGCGCCGATCAAGGTCAACACCATCTGGAGGGCAAGGACTAATCCCGACACAATCGCCACCACGTAGAAAATTTTCAGGGCGTGGGGATGGGCGGATTGGCCCTCGAGACTCTGCCACCAATCGCTGATCATAGTTGTTTAGGAGAAAGAATAAAAGAAGAGGTTCAAGGGTTTGTTCCCATGAAAAAAGGCATTGCGTCAAGGGAAATTCATCACGGTCATCACTTTGCACACAATTAGATTACCAAGAAACAAGACATGCGCCTATTATAAGAATTGAGAAAGATTGTAATCACATTAGCCGTGAGACCCATTTAGCTTCCATTTTGCCTCTTGGGACCTATCCAGACCAAACGAAACAAGGATCGCGCCAAGCACCGAAGCAACAAATACATAAGCTCCCCACTGCACCTCGGCAGTAGATCCTCCGGGAAGTGTCTTCACCACTACCACCATAAGGGCCAATGCAAAGACCTCGGCCATGGAGAACTTGCCCGCGCGATGGGTCCATTTGAGCAAACCGGCAGCCCGACCGAGGTCGGATCCGCAACCGGCGGCAATCCAATAAAGAGCGAGTTTACCGACCGGAAAGAGCACCGAGAAAAGGACGAGGACGACACCGAGAAACTCATCGCCCGTCGAGAAAAGTTTTTCGATCACGCCAAGAATTGAATAGGTTGTAGGTTCCAAATCCTCGGGAGAGAGGAATTCAACCAACCAAGTCAGTTCGCCGGCACTCGGAACGATTGTAAGGGTCGGAGCCACAAGCCCGAATCCGAGAAGAATGGAACAAGCCAAGACGCCCCAGCGTGATTGATTCACATTTCCGAAAATTCCGCCCGCAGGCTATTTCATGAGGTTCACAAGATCCTGGAGGCTCGAGTCTACCGGTAAAGCCTTCAAGACAACTCGCCGGATGGCAGAGTCGGGGGTCTTCTCGTATTTGAACTCATTGGTCCCTACACGCAAATCTTTGAACAAAATCTCGACGCTACCCGCTTCGTCGTCATCGGCAACATCACCGTCCACCACCTCAACCGCAACATGCTGATCGTCAGTCGACCGTACGCGAGCGCCCTTGATGATCTCATCGGGCGAGAATTTCTTACCCAGCAAATCGGACCATTCGAGTTCCACTCCAAGGCCGGACCAGTCCGCAATCAAAGAATCATCCTTCACCTTGCTTTTGAAGACCTCGTTACCTTGCCAAAGAACCCGGTAACGAATGTCTGGTCCGCCATCCCCGAGATCCCAGTTTTCACCATCGAGATTCTTGGGATAAAGCTCAATCAAGGAAGCAAAGAGATAATAGGTCTTCCCGTTCACGAGCTTGGTCCCCAAGGATTGGGCAGAGCCATCAACGGGTGGACCATCTCCCCCACCCTCTCCTTTTGCGGAGAAGAACCAATAAAGTCCCGCTGACGCCAATACAAGCAACACGGGCACAAGAGCACCGACCCATGCGGGTTTTTTCGGGGCATCGAAATCAGACATACTGCTCATTCTATGGGATCATGGAACAGGCTTTGCGCCGAAAAAGGAAGCGAAAAGAGAAAAGTGATTGAAGCGTACTCCTTGCATTGAAGTCAGGAAAAGAAGTTCATTCATTAGGTTCCGATGCCTATCAAGCGGCCAAACGATTCTTCCCACGTAAAAGACTTTCGACTTGTTCGAAGATCAATCGCACCACTTTAACCGCGACCGAATTGCCGAATTGCTTGTAGTTTACGTTTCGATTGGGATGAAGCTTAAAGCCTTCGGGAAAGCTCATGACCCGTCTACATTCCTCGGGATGAAGACGGCGAGGATGACCATCAACGAGATACATTCCGGTTTTTGCTCCGACGCCACCACCAAAGGCGGACAGAGTAATGGCATGCCCCTTTGTGCTATAGATTCGCTCACCTTGACCTCCCTTTCCGATAGTGCCGACCCGCAGGGGTCGCAAGTCGCGTTCCATCGGAAGGTCTGTGGAAATAAACGTATCGGG
>JABHOU010000380.1 GCA_018695085.1 Opitutia bacterium
CCGAACAGGCCAAAACAAAACCGAGAAGGACGGACGCCAAGATCCATGGTTCCACGTACATGGCAATCTTACTTTGCTTTTTCCGCCAAACGATAACCAACCCCACGCACCGTCTCGATCTCCAAGTCGGCCGTCTCCATCTTTTTCCGCAGTCGGCGAATATGAACGTCTACGGTGCGAGTCTCGACTTCGGCATCAAACTTCCAAACGCTCAAAAGGAGGTTCTCGCGGGTTTGAACCCTACCCTTTCGCTTAAGGAAAAACTGAAGCAACTTGAACTCGGTCACAGTAAAGGGAATCTCCACACCGCCAATGCTCACGGAATGGTCTTCCTCGTCGATGGCGACGTTGCCCATGACGATTCGACCTGAAGGAGCTCGGTTTTGTTCACTGCTTCGTTTCAAAATGGAACGGATGCGCAGAACCAGTTCCTTTGTTTCGAATGGCTTGCACATGTAATCGTCGGCACCGCTTTCAAGCCCCTTGATGCGGTCTTCCACCCCCGCTCGAGCTGTGAGC
Source organism: Opitutia bacterium (assembly GCA_018695085.1). Taxonomy (GTDB): domain Bacteria; phylum Verrucomicrobiota; class Verrucomicrobiia; order Opitutales; family Seribacteraceae. Next base: position 520 of record JABHOU010000380.1, read on the forward strand.
ATGACCACGGGAACATCAGTCAACTGGTGATCGGATCGGAACATTCGTAGCAGTTGGTAGCCATCCAAGTCGGGCATCATGACGTCGAGAACGATGAGATCGGGACCAAAGTCTCGAGCCACAGTGAGGGCGGCAAAGGGATCGTTCGCGGTCTCTACCTTGAATCCCTCACGCTTCAATTGGAATTGCAGAAGGTCAGTAAGATCTTCCTCATCGTCGACAACGAATATGCGTTTTTTCGAATTCATATAATCAAGTAAACGATTCCTCGCGAGTAAGCCGAGTTTTGGCAAGATAGGATTGCAGGACAACTGAGGGAAAGAAACAAGTCCAGACAATCCGATAGCAATACAGACTTGCAGAGCTTGACCAAAGCTCACCCTTTCGAAAGGCTCTATCGGTATGAAGACGAGCGCAATTAGAGCCATTCGCTTCTTGGCGATCGCCACGTTGCTCGTATTGGTCACCCGAAAGAGCACCGCCGAAAAGGCATTGCGAGCCAAGTATCGCGAATGGGTCGAAGAAGGGGATAGGATTCATGTTCGCTCATGGTACGCCGAAGCGGAAGCAGTCCTCACGGAAGAATGGAGCCTTGATATCGTGGGCGTTGTGGATACGTGGTCAGGGGCCACTCCCATAGGCTTGCCGCCAACTGAATTCGACTGGCTTTCCGACCCGATCGAAGAAACGAGACGGGCCGGGTTGATCACCCTTTCGAGAGAAGCAGGAAAATACGACTTTTCCGTCGAGTTCGGACTCAGTCATGAACCCGATTATCTTTCATGTAGTTATGCCTTTCGACTAGCTCGTCAATATGCGGAAGAAACTCTTACTCTAAGCGCCGGGCTTTCCTACCTCGACGACACCGTGGATACGCAAATGATAGGATACCCGGGATTCGACGAGCAAACCAAGCGAACCCCCGAGATCATCTTGGGTGCCCATCGTGTCCTCGACCCCAAAACTACGTTGGCGATGAACCTTTCGTATTCTCGCCCGTCAGGGTACTTGAGCGATCCATACAAAAGCGTTGCCTACTACGCAACAGTGCATGGTGCCAAAGTTCTTCGGCAAACACCTGAAAACCGTCCCGATGCTCGCAATGTGTACGTCGTCTTTGTCGAGGGAACTCGCTACATTGAATCCCTGCGTTCCAGCCTCCAAGGCAGTTATAGATTCTTTGCCGACGATTCCGGACTTCGAGGCAACACTTTGGAAATGCAATGGTTCCAACGCTTTGGCGAAAATTTTGTAGTCCGACCCTTGCTGAGATACTACAATCAGTCGGCTGCGGATTATTACAACACATTACTAGACGAATCCAAAATAGATTTTGGAACTCCTCCCACCGGGTTGTCGCCCCATTATTCGGCAGACTATCGGATTTCCAAAATGGAGAGTCTCGCCTATGGCCTGAAACTGACGATGTTTAAAGGTGACAACATTAACTTAGACTTGGGCTACGAGAGGTACGACATGGAGGGCCGTGACACGGTAACCTCACCACTTATGTATCCAGACGCGGATATATATACCGTCGGTCTCCAATGGGAATTCTGAGAATGCACGTTTCATCCAAAATTTCTCCTGAAGTCTTGGCCGACGGTCTCTTTCGACTCCAATTTCCTGCCA
>JABHOU010000419.1 GCA_018695085.1 Opitutia bacterium
CTTTCCCATATACCCGATTTTAATTTCTACCTATGCTTTACGACAGGCCTTATATGCGAACTCCTAGTTTTGTGGGACGAACAAGTAGTTTTCTCAAGTTCTTGCTCGTTTTATTGATTGCGAGCTTCGTATTGCAAACAATTGTCAAGGCAGTCGGCGACATTGATGCAAATGTAACATTTTTCTCTTGGACGTCTTTTACGCCAGATGGATTTCTTTCCGGGAAATTCTGGACGATCTTCACATACGCTTGCTTGCATGAGGGGCCATGGCATCTGGTTATGAATCTCTTGGCTATTTTTTTTATGGGACGAGCCCTTGAAGATGACCTCGGCTCGAAAATGATGACTTGGTTGACTTTGGCCGGAGCAACATCGGGGGCCTTGTTGTGGTTTGCATTCAATATTGGCGGAAGTGGATTAGTTGGTGCGTCTGCAATTGCCATGGCTTTCGTTACGACTTTTTGTCTGCGTAGACCTGAGCAGCCTATCACTCTACTGCTCTTCTTTGTAATACCTTGCACACTCAAGCCAAAATGGATTCTGTGGAGTCTTCTTGGCATCGAGACTTACGGCTTTCTTTTTTCTGAACTCAATGGCAGTTCGGGAGTTGCCCACTCGGCGCATTTGGGAGGGATGTTGGCAGGGCTGTTTTTCTTTAGTTACGTTCGTTCAGGCGGAACTTTCTGGAACAAGCGTCCGCGGCTACAAAAACCTTCTTGGCCGAAGGTCGCCAAGCAATCACGCAAATCGGGAACACCTTCCGATTATTCCGTAAACCTTGACGATCGCGAGATGGTCGAGCAGGAGGTCGATCGGATTCTCGACAAAATTAACGAAAAAGGCTTTGGCTCTCTTAACGAAGATGAAAAAAGAACCCTCGACAAGGCAAAGAGCCTCTTGGGAAAGTAAGAGTTTGCTCGCGAATATTTCATTGCCGACAGATGCGACATCCTCTTTTCTGATTTCTTTCTACCTTTGGTTGTTGATATGTCAGTTTTCGAATAATCCGATTCACTATGATTAAATTCCGTAAATATTTTTCGCTCTTAACATTTGCCGTTCTATGCCTTGATTATGTTCTCTTAGCGAAGGAAGAGCAGGTTGCCATTGAGGACAAGGAACTTGAGCCGACCAAGCTCATGCAAGGTGAGGCTCGATGGTTGGCCGAAGCTCTCCAGCGAGCTCATTACAGCAAGGTTTCTGTAGAGAAAGTCGATCGGAAGGAATTTCTCGAGACTTACATGAACAGGCTAGACCGCCAACGCCTGTTTTTTCTCGAGTCCGATCATGAGGGCTACCTCAAAACCTTTTTGCCCACGATCGGCACCTATTTGGAACAAGGAAATCTTTTTCCAGGATTTCGCATATATAATGATTACAAATCGAAGGCACTAGTTCGTCTGTCGTGGGTCATTGCTCGTCTGCAAAAAGATTTTGATTTAAATGCTGATGTCGCTTTTATCCCAGACCGCGAGAAAGTTGCGTGGCCAAAAAATGAGGAAGAGGCCGATGAAATTTGGGAGAAGCGGTTAACTTACGAGATGATTGCGGAGTTGCTTGTGCAGATCGGTGACTCCCTCGATGAAAATAGTACCGAAGCCGAAAGCAAGACTTTGCTGCCAGAAGCCGAAAAACTGGCGGAGTTTACCAAGGAGGCTCGTGACCGCATTACCAAACGCTATGAACGCTGGGATAAAAACATTCGCGATTTCGAAGCTTCGGATGTTCAGGAAACGTATCTTACCACGCTTTCCCAGATGTTCGACCCTCACACGACTTTCCTTAACATCAAGCAACGCGATAGGTTCAATCAATCGATGCATAACACTTTTGTAGGGATTGGTGCTGTACTTACGGACGAAGATGGTTTTTGCACGATTAAAGAACTTCTCCCTGGAGGTCCCGCCGAGGCTTGCCGCGAATTGGAGCCAGAAGACGTCATTCTAAAGGTTGCTCAAGGAGACGGAGATTTCGTTGAGGTAGTCAATATGAAGCTTAGCAAGATAGTGGAACTTATTAAAGGACCCAAGGATACAGTTGTGCGACTTTTCGTAAAGCCAGGCAAGAATCCTTCTGACCGAAATACGGTGAGCATTACCAGAGATCGCATCAAGTTGACTGCTAATTTAGCTTCTGCAACCATTCATGAGGTGCCGACCCCCGAAGGTGACCGAACTTTCCCTATTGGCGTTATTGAACTGCCTTCATTTTATGGAGCCGCTCCTGGAGAGGCTAAAGCTAAAGCCACCGATGATCTGGAAGAGCTTATTGGAAAACTGAAAGATCTTGGAGCCGAAGGCATTGTGCTAGACCTTCGTCGCAACGGAGGTGGATTTCTTAGTGAGGCAGTAAGTCTTGCAGGACTTTTCATTTCAAGAGGGCCCGTTGTTCAGGTAAAGAGCACTGATGGGAAAATTCGCAAAAAATTTGATTTTAATCCAAAGATGGCTTGGGAAGGTCCCCTTGCTCTATTGGTTTCACGGTACAGTGCGTCGGCTTCCGAAATTGTAGCTGGAGCACTTCAGAATCATAAGCGTGCTCTAATATTAGGAGACAAGGCAACCCATGGAAAAGGAACTGTTCAATCAATGATTGAGATGAACGCACCCTATCTATATACCTTAAAAAGCGATAAGCGGAGTGCTGCTAAAATTACCATTCAGAAATATTATCTGCCAAGCGGAACCAGTACTCAGAA
>JABHOU010000402.1 GCA_018695085.1 Opitutia bacterium
AGGCCCCGAGGAAGTTCTTGATAATGCTCGCAAAGCCGTTGCGGCGGAGTAGGGGAGTCTTGTCTTGAGTCGGACTTTCGTCGGCTTCGGCTTCGGAGCCATCCAAGGCGGACTCTTTCTTCCCGAGGCTTTTCGCTCGGGGAACTTTTCACGCTTGGTCGTTTCGGAAATCGATGCCGAATCCGTGGCTGCCTTGCGGGCTTCCGAAGGAACCTACTTTTCGAATGTTGCGGGGAGCTCTTCGGTGGAGACGATATGTGTGGAAGGTGTGGAAATCCTAAACCCATTGGTGGATGAGGATCGTACAGCCCTCGTGCGGGCCATTTCCGAAGCGAGCGAATTGGCCACCGCGCTCCCGAGTTTTACGTTGTACGACGTAGGCGAAGCTTCAGTTGCTGCCCTTTTGGCGGAAGGTCTTTCCATAAAGGTGGCGGATCCTGCCTTGCCGCCCTGCGTCACCTACGCCGCTGAAAATGATTCTCGGGCCGCTTCACGTCTACGAGACGCCTGCCTCGGACATGCTCAGGAAGGTTTCGGCGAAAGCGTCCAGTTTTCGGAGACCGTCATTGCCAAGATGTGTTCCGTGGTGGCGGATCCCGCGCGCATCATCGACGAAGGTCTCGCTCCGATTGTCTCAGGTTTCCCCCGCGCCTTCCTCGTTGAGTCTTTCAACGAAATCCTCGTTGACCAAGTCACTTTGCCGAACTTCGAGCGCGGACTCTCAGCCTTTATTGAAAAACCCGACCTCGACCCTTTTGCCATCACCAAGTTCCTCGGTCACAACGCCAACCATGCCTTGCTTGGTTATTTGGCTCGTGAGCAAGGGCTTCGCTTTATGCATGAGGCAGGGGAGCGAGAAGACCTCATGACTATCGTGCAAGAAGCTTTTCTTGAGGAATCGGGAGTGGGGTTGCGCCACAAGTACGCCGAGTTGGACGACGACCTTTTTACCGAGGACGGCTTTCGCGCCTATGCTGAGGATGCAGTCACTCGAATGGTCAGCCCCTTTCTCAGGGATCCTGTGGATCGAGTAACCCGAGATCCGGCTCGTAAACTTGGTTGGGAGGATCGTCTGGTCGGCTCCATGCGGCTTGCTTCGGAGGCGGGCGTGAAACCCAATCGACTGGCTCGAGGGGTTGCCATTGCACTGCAATGCCTGTGCGAGGAAACAGGTCAAGGCGGTCCCGAAGTACTTTTGGCCGAACTTTGGAAAGATGCTGCCGGAGAGCTTTCGGCCGACCTTTTGAAACTCGTTTTCAATTCGATAATTTAAAACTTTTCGTCTTCCTCGTGACGAAAATAATTAGCCTTTCTTGATTGCTTTTCTTTCAAAAACGATCAAAAACGATCAAAACCAATCATTTTGATTCTCGAAGCTAGGACAGATTTGGCGCCGGAACGTCGTGAACGCATGAGAAACCTCATTCGCAAGGTCGGTGTGGCTCGGGTCGAGGATTTGAAATCTGACCTTCAGGTTTCGGTAGCAACCGTGCGGCGCGATTTGGAAGCCTTGGAGGAAGAGGGTCGTATCCGTCGAGTACATGGCGGAGCCGTCAGCATGGAGAACCGCTTGGAAGAAGTTGTGTTCGACGATAAGGCGAATCTAGCTCTGAAGGAAAAACGCCTAATCGCCGAGGAAGCCTTCAAGCTTATCGGTACAGGTGATTCTATTTACCTCGATGGTGGTAGTACCGTTCTGGAAATGGCCCGTTTACTTGCGGGACGGTCCGATCTGACGGTGGTTACAAATTCCCTACGAGCCGCAGCTGAGTTGTCGGAATCCGGTCCTCGAGTTATTCTCACGGGTGGCGAACTTCGTAGATTGAGCCAAACCATGGTGGGGCCGCTTACCCGAGCCATCCTCGGTCAGGTGCGCTTGGACAAGGCCTTTATGGGTACGATGGGGCTTTCTATCGATGATGGTCTCACCACGACGGATCCCAATGAGGCTTTTACCAAGTCGCTTGTTCAAGAGCATGCCCGGCAAGTTATTCTTTTGGCCGATGCTCGAAAGGCTGGAAAGATTTCCTTTGCTCGAGTGAGCGACCTGAAGAGCGTTGACATTTTGATTAGCGACAAAAAATTACCGTCCAAGACTGCCCAAGCTCTGCGCAAGCGGGGTTTGAAGGTTCGCTTGGCTTAAAATAAAGAGAAAAGGAACGAATCTATGGCTACTCCTGTTATCATGCCTCGACAAGGTCAGTCGGTGGAAAGTTGTATTTTGACTGAATGGAAGGTCGCTCCGGGTGATCAAGTGGAGGAAGGCTCGGTACTCGCCGTGATTGAGACGGACAAGGCGAGTTTTGATCTGGAGTCTCCTGTCGCCGGCACGGTTCTTGATTTGTTTTGGGAAGCCGACGACGACGTTCCCGTGCTTGCAAACGTAACGGTCATTGGAGATGAGGGTGAGGATCCGTCCGGCTTTAGGCCAGAAATGGAAGCTGCGTCAGCCGCACCTTCAAAAGATTCTGCACCGACTCCCACAAGTTCTGCGTCCGTCCCAACTTCGGAAACTTCGGTTCCCGCCACTTCTATCGGGACCGTTTCTTCCCCGGTTTTGGTGGAGGAGGGTTCGGTTTCAGGAGTCAGTCCGCGGGCTCGACAACTTGCCATGCGATCGGGCATTGATCCCGAGTCCCTTCTTGGAACAGGTCCTGGCGGACGCGTTATCGATCGGGATGTGAAAGGAGCATTGGAGGGAACGCCGCGACTGAGCGCATCTGCTTCGGAGCTGGCCCGCGAACGTGGATTTGAAGCACCCGTCCATGGAGGAGGTTTATCGGGTATGGCCTTGGCGTCCGACATGCGGGAACCAGGATCGATCGATGGAGCCGAGGTCGTCCCCGTGAAGGGTATTCGGAAGGTCATTGCCGACCGTATGATGCAATCTCTAGGAAATACAGCCCAGCTCACTTTGCATGCCGCCTTTGATGTAACCGCAGCCCAAGCTTTTCGTAAGGCTCGCAAGGAATTGGGAGAACCGAAGGTTTCTCTCAACGACATAATTTCTCATGCTTTGATCCACACTCTTTTGCGCCATCCCGATCTTAACGCTCATTTCCTTGGTGATCGGATAGCTCGCTTCGAGAAAGTGAGTTTAGGAATTGCGGTGGACACCACTCGTGGCCTTATGGTTCCTGTCTTGAGTGATGCATGTTGCCTGTCTCTCGACAATTTATCTTCTGGTATTCGTGGTTTGGCCGAGGAATGCCGGGAAGGCACCATTCAGCCCGATCAATTGACGGGCGGGACCTTCACCTTGACCAATTTGGGAATGTTGGGAGTGGATCACTTTACGCCCGTTCTAAATGTTCCCGAGGTTGCCATCCTCGGCGTAGGCGGCATTTCCATCCGGCCTGTCCGAGGAGAAAACGGAGAAGTGAATTTTGTCGACAGCATTGCCCTCAGCTTGACCATGGATCACCAAGCTATAGACGGTGCTCCGGCAGCTCGCTTCTTGAAGGATTTAGTCGAGTCTTTAGAAATTTATTCTGGCGATCCCG
>JABHOU010000323.1 GCA_018695085.1 Opitutia bacterium
CAAGTCCACCTTGTTCGCCGAGGGCTTCAACGACTTGCTGACCGGATGCGCCCATAGCGTCTCCCCGATAGGGGGGCACGTCTATGCCACCATCCTACCGGACTTGTGGAAATTGACTGATTCGGATGGTGACGGAGTGGCGGACCGGAGAGAAAGCCTAGCCCACGGGTTCGCCCCACACATCGGGTACGGAAATCACGACCTACACAGCATACTGCAAGGATACGACGGCAAGCTCTACTGGAGCATGGGCGATCGTGGGGCCAACGTCTTGTCGAGGGAAGGGAAGCGAGTGAGCAATCCGCATTCGGGCTGTATTCTGCGCTGCAACCCGGATGGTAGTGAATTCGAGGTCTTCGCCCATGGGCTGCGGAACTGCCAGTATTTCGACTTCGACAACTATGGTAACATCTTCGCAGTGGATCACGATGCGGATTTCCAGGGTGAACGGGAGCGCCTGGTTTATCTTCCCGAAGGCTCGGACTCGGGCTGGCGAATGTATTATCAGTACCGAAACACCACCTTGGTTCGTGCGGCCCGTGAGAATCTTTACAACCCGTGGTTGGCGGAGAGAATGTGGGTTCCCTTTCACGCGGGTCAACCCTCCCATATCCTACCGACCATCGAAAACAGCTGGAATGCACCGGCGTCTTTTTCCTTTCAGCCGGGCACCGCATTGGGCGGTGCCTACAAGGATCATTTCCTTTTGGGCTGCAAAGGGAATATACGGGCTTTCAAGATGGTTGCCGACGGTGCCGGGTTCAAGCGCGAGGGCGATCACATCCCCATCCAGGGCCTTGGTTGGCAGGTATTGACCTCCACTTTCGGTCCCGATGGCCGTCTTTTCTTCACTCTCTGGAAACCACGGGGCAACCGGAGCCAACTCTGGGCCCTGCAGGGCAAGAAGGAAACGACCGAGATGGTGGAAGTGAAGGGATTGTTGGCCAAAGGGTTTTCTTCTTACAAGGTCGATCAATTGCTCTCTTTTCTTGGACATGTCGACCGCCGCATTCGGCTTCAGGCACAGTTTGAATTGGCCACCCGAAAGGAAACCAATGCGCTGCGGGCCAAGGTTGCCGATGACGATGCGGATCTTCTTCCTCGCCTACATGCTTTATGGGGTTTGGGGCAGCTGAAAAGTAAGGATCGCGATCTGCTCAAGTTGCTTTGCGGTGACGAAGATGCCGAGATGCGTGCCCAGACTGTCCGATGGGCCGGTGATTTGGGCTTTGATCCGGATAATCTGGTGCCTGGTTTGCTGCGGGATTCCTCTCCTCGCGTGCGCTCTATGGCTGGCATTGCTTGTGCGAAGCTCAAGAGTAAGGACGCCTTGGAGCCCCTCACCGAGCTTATTGTCAGGGCTGGCAACAAGGAAACCGTTCTTCGACATGCCGGTATATGCGGCTTGGCCGGAGCCGTCACGCCAAGTGAACTCAAGAGATTGTCCACACATAGCTCCGAGGTCCTCCGTATCGCGGCCGTCGTGGCACTCCGTCGGCAACGGGCATTCGAGGAGTTGGTGGTTTTTCTCGATGATGTCTCACCCCAAGTCATGAGTGATGCCGCGCGAGCCATATACGACGAATCGTCTGGAGAAACTTTTACCGATCACCCGAACCTCTTGCCCGCCTTGGCGAATTGTCTTCACCCGTCTCGTCCCGCTCCCGTCAACGTGCGGGCCATAGCTGCCAACAGGCGTCTTGGGACGATTGAGGCCGCCCGACGCTTGGTCGCTTTTCTGGTCTCGCCTAAGCTCGATCCCACCTTGTGCATCGAGGCCCTCTATTCCTTGGAGTCCTGGCCCGATAGTTCGACCTTGGATCCTATGGATGGTCGTCATTTACCCGTTAGCCAAGGAGATCCCGACGTACTTGGCGAAGTAGTTGGTCCCGAGGTCTGGTCCTTGGCCAATGATGCCAACGACAAGGTGTCGCGACTGGTCATCGCTTTGCTCCGAAAGATCGACCCCAGCCCCGCACAACTCGATCGGGTGGTTGGTTACGTCTTGGATGAGAAGCAACGTAGCTCGGTTCGCATCGAATGGTTGCGTTGGTTGCGTAAATGGAAAATCGATCTTTTCTCTTCGGTGGGCGTCCAAGCTCTTGCGTCTAAGTCAGTAGAGCTTCGCGTTGCCGCATCCCAGGAATTAATCGGTGCCAAGCGTGGCAGGGCTGATGTTGCGAAATACGTTATGAGCGCTCTAAAGAAATCCAGTGACTCTTCCGAGTTGCAGCAGGCGATCAAAATGGTTCAGCGCCTACCCAACCGGAATGCAATCGTTACCCGCCTTGCCGATGAACTCTTTGCGGGCAGCATCTCCCCACAGGTGCAATTGGAAGTGTTTGAGGTCGCCAAGGCTCTTTCGAAACAGGACAAGGCGTTGGAGGCGAAGTTGGAAAACCATCAGGCCAAGACCCTTCAAAAAGGGATCATGGCCACCTATGGCATGTCTCTGGTGGGCGGGAACGTTGAAAAGGGGCGTCGTATTTTTCAGGGTCACGCCCAAGCCCAATGCGCAAAGTGTCACGCCCTCAAGCAGACCGATAAGCAGGTCGGTCCAAGTCTCGAGGGTATCGCCAAGCGACACTCCCGTGAATACCTCTTGCGATCAATCGTGGATCCGCAGGCTGATCTTGTTTCGGGTTACGCAATCATTACCCTGCAACTCAAAGATGGCCAAACGATAGCTGGCAACTTGATCAGTCGGGACCCTCAAGCCATAACCTTGAAATTACCGGATGGCTCGATCAAAGCGGTTTCTCTGTCCCAGGTAAAATCGGAATCAAAACCCATTGGTACCATGCCCGACGTACGCTCTTTTCTTAGTCCTAGGCAGGTGCGCGACTTGGTGGCTTACCTCGCTACCTTGAAGTGAATGCGGCAGGAAGAGATTTTGCCATGAAAACTTTATTGCCTGTTCTTTTTCTCGCTCTGGCTTTGCCGGGTGCTGTTGCGGAAGTTCCAAGCCGACCCAACGTTCTCTGGTTCGTGGTCGACGACATGTCGGCCAACTTTTCCTGTTACGGCGAAAAGACCATTAGGACTCCGACCGTCGACCAGTTGGCGGAGGACGGCCTGCTCTTCACGAGGGCTTATGCCACCTCGCCGGTTTGCTCGACCTTTCGCTCCGCTATGATCACCGGCATGTACCAGAACTCGATCGGTTCCCATCATCACCGGAGTGGGCGAGGGGAGCACCGCATTCAGTTGCCCGAGGGAGTGAGGCCCATCCCCGAGCTCTTTCAAACGGCAGGTTATTTCACCTGCATTGGCAGCGGCCTGCCCACACATGATTACCGTAGTATGCCGACCACCAAGCCCAGACGGGGTAAAACCGACTACAATTTTGATTGGGACGCCAAGATATACGACAGCCACGACTGGGCGGCTAGAAAGAAGCAACAACCCTTCTTCATGCAGGTCCAATTGCATGGAGGTAAATTGCGGGGCGCTTCCGAAAACGGCTACAACGCGCTTCTCGGCCGCATGAAAAAGCAAGGTGGCTTCGGACTCCCCACTCCCCACTCAAAAGTCATTCTGCCGCCCTATTATCCGAGAGATTCGATCATGCTCCAGGACTGGGCCGCCTATCTCGATACCGTTAGGATAACTGACTGGCACATCGGGCAAGTCATGAAGCGTTTGAAAAAAGAAGGCATCCTCGAGAACACCCTCGTAGTCTTCTTCACCGACCACGGCATCAGCCACGCCCGCGGCAAGCAATTCCTCTACGACGAGGGCACGCACATCCCACTCATCCTGCGGGGGCCCGGTATTCCTAAAGGGAAAAAGAGAAACGATCTTGTCGAGCACATCGACGTGGCCGCAATCTCTCTCGCCTTCGCCGGTATAGGGATACCCGAGAAGATGGAAGGCGACGACGTTATGGCGGACGATTACGAACCCAAGGAGGCTGTATTCGCGGCCCGCGACCGTTGCGGGGAAGCGGTTGACCGCATACGTTCGGTCCGCACCGACCAATACCTTTATATCAAGAACTTCTATCCGCAACGTCCACACCTTATGCCCAGCAACTACAAGGACGGGAAAATCATCGTCAAGCGACTGCGCGAAATGCATGCCGCAGGCAAACTGGATCCCTTGGCCGAGAAACTACTCTTCTCCCCGACGCGCCCGACGGAGGAACTCTACCTTTACGGCGAAGACCTTTGGCAGGTTAAAAACTTGGCTGACGATCCTCGGCGAGGCAAGGTCCTCAAGCAGCTTCGCGTACGGCTCGAGACTTGGATTAAGGAGACCGGCGATCCCGGGCCCGAAACCCCTGATGTCTACCTTCTCGAAACCGAGGACCAGATGAAGTCTACCCGCAACCCCTCATCCCGCGAGAATTACCGCAAGAACAGCGAGCTCTACAAACGCTGGACCTCGGAAGGAAAATAGAAGTCATCATCTGGGCTAGTCGTCTTTTGGGATTTGAGTTTTGTTTTCATACCCGTATCCCTTCGTTAGTTTTCTGACTATCAGTTAATTATTCAGTTATCTGCCGAACCATTTCCCATGCACCTTTCTACACTCTTTTCCTTTTTCTTTTTATCATGTCTCTCCCTCTTCGCTCAGGGTAAGGAAGCAGTTGTTGGTAAAGACTACGACTGGACGACCGATCACATGCACGTCGGGGTTCGTTGGCAACCTTTCGGGCTAAAAGGATGCGATGAGTATGATGCAAACCGGCCTTTGATTACCGAGCATAGCAGTTACGCTCAATTCTGGGTGAATTGGAATGCCACGGAACCAACCGAAAATCATACCGATTATAAGAAGAACATGTCTCGATATCTTAAGGCTATTGACCATGCGGTGAACCTATGCGCAGAGCGTGGAGTCAAGGTGGAGCTTGTCACCTGGCATTGTCCTGCCTGGGCCTCGGAATCGGGGCAGGCGGGAGCATGGCGCCCGAAGGTATGGAAATACGCGGAGTTCGCCACACGATTGGCCAAGCATTTCAAGGGCAGGGTAGGGGCCTATCAACTCTATCACGAGGTCAACCTCCAAGGCATGATCAAAGAGGCCGACATTGGTTTCGTGATGTCCGAAATCTTTCTAAGAGGCGGCCAAGCCATTCGGGCGGTCTATGACGCCAAGCCGAGGAAACCGGTCATTATATCCACATCGGGCACTTCACCCTGCGAGCCATGCGGTGTATTGAAGGGATTGAAGGGAAAGGGAGCGGTTGCAGTGGATGATTACTACAAACAGCTCATTGCGAACAAGCCATTGATGAACGTAGTGGATGCCCTGAACATGAATGTATCCGATCATTTCAATGGTTATGGCATGATGGACGGTCGGCTGATACCGAACGTCTGGAGTCAGTACGACTTGGCCCGGGGTAAACTGGATGCCGCCAATTACCGCTCCAAGAAGATGCTGTCTTCCGAGTCGTGGATCGTTTGGGATGGTTCCGGCAACAACCATGACGTCAATGCTGACGGAAAGCGCGACGAGCGTGATGCCTTCGATAAGACAGTGACCATTTTCGGCAAGATGCTGGAGCGCGGCATCAATACAATCAATATGCCGTGGTGCGATAATTCCAGCAGTTGGTCGATGGGTTTGACTAAGCGGGTCGATTACAATGGGAGGATCAAGAAATTGAAGCCAGAGTGGGTCATTCCGTCCAACGATGGCGGTCCCGGCATTGTGACGCGCAAGCTAAGTTTGCGCGGCGGATCGGACGCCACCTTTCAACCGGTGGAGGTGGGCAAGGGCGGTCATCGTTTCACGGAGAAGAATTACCTCAATCCCGGAGACCCCAATCATTTGCACTATTACGTGTGGCGCTGGTATTCTCAACTTTCGGGCGGATCGGACGAGGTGATTCGCCATGCGGTTGCCGGGGAACGAGGAAACGACGTCACCACCTTCGGGAATGGGGTCAGCGGAAGTGAGCAGTACAAGATATCTTCCTACAACCGCACCAAGAAGTCCTTCACCGTCTTGCTTTACTTAAGCGGCGGCGCCGGTACTGGCTTCGTCGAAGTTTCCATTCCCTCCACAATCCAGAACGGCAACTACTACAACAATGAGTTCTCCAAAACCGATTTCCGGGGAGAAGGCTTCAAGGATGGAGCGAAGTATCGGGTTAAGGTTGTCACCAAGGATATTAACCGCACTACCGGGGCGGACGAAAAAGTTTCGGTCCAGAGAAGCAAGGAGTCGGTCGTGGCCAATGGCAAGCTCTCCTTCAGAATTGGAGCCGTGCGCAAGTTCACGACCATCGAGTTTCTTCCCGTAGACTAACTCCATGGAGAAGGCATATTGAGTGAACTGCATCGGCAGTCTTGTTTCCTTCAATACATTTAGAATGAAATTATGAATTACTTGAAAACGCTTTTCAATCTTACTGCTTCCATCTTCATAACGTCGAAAATCGTTGCTTCTGCTTCGATGACTGCCGAGATTGTTGTCTACGGTGATGGATCAGGAGGAGTGACCGCAGCCGTCCAAGGTGCCCGCATGGGCAAATCCGTCATTCTGGTATCAAATTATCACGGTCATATCGGTGGGCTTACTTCATCAGGTCTCGGTTGGACGGATATCGGGAATCGTGCTATTCTAGGTGGTCTTTCCCGTGAATTCTATGGCCGGGTCTATAGACATTACCAAAACGACTCCGCATGGGTTCACCAGAAAAGCGACCAGTACCCGAAGAAAGGGCAGGGTGCTCCTACCTTCGATCCCTTGACGAAACTCGCGAGTGCCTTCGAGCCCAAGGTAGCCGAGCTGATCTTCAAGGACATGGCCATGGAAGCAGGGGTAAAAATCATTCAGGGCCGCATCGATCAATTGAATGGTGTAAGCCTCAACGGTACCTCGATCTCCCACCTCCGTCTTGATGACGGTAGGGCCATCGATGGAAAAATGTTTATCGATGCTTCTTACGAGGGAGATCTAATGGCCGCTGCCGGTGTCTCCTTCCGCACGGGTCGAGAGTCGAACAAGGAATTTAACGAGACTCACAATGGCTATACCGGAACGAATCATGGGAATCAGGTCGAGGTTAAGATTGATCCCTATCTCACTCAGGGGGACTCAACCTCCGGGCTCATTCGCGGTATTACGAATCCTGCTCCAAATGCCTCCAAGACGGTAATCGGCGCCGGCGACCATCGCTTTCAGGCTTACTGCTACCGCCTCTGCCTAACCGATGCGCCTGAGAACCGGATTTTAATCACCAAGCCTGATGCGTACGACGAAGCTGATTTCGAGATTGTCCTACGAGCCGTGGAAGCAGGCAAAAAAAATCGGTTTTTCAAGACTTCCCCGATGCCCAACCGGAAGACCGACTCAAACAACGTCAGCGGAATCTCGATGGACTACGTCGGCAAGAATTATGGAACTGATGAAAACGGTAAGCCATGGAACTGGGCCACTCTCAAGCATAAGCAACGCGACGTTCTCGCCAACGACCATATTTACTGGCAGCTCGGTCTCATCTGGACGATACAGAACCACCCACGGGTTCCAAAGGCAATTCGTAAGGCGTGGTCCCGGTGGGGGCTCTGCAAGGATGAGTTCACCGACAACGATGGCATTCCTTACAATCTTTATGTGCGGGAGGCCCGTCGCATGTCCTCTCCTTTCGTTATGACGGAGGCCCACTGTCGCAACGAATTACCTATCGATGATTCAATCGCCATGGGTGCCTACACAATGGATTCCCACAATGTTCAGCGTCTCGTGCAAAACGGTTTCGTAAGGAATGAGGGAGACATCCAGAAACCTCTGAGGAACAAGGGACCTTACCGTATATCCTATCGGGCCATCGTTCCTTCATCGGATGAATGTACAAACCTACTCGTGCCTTGGTCGCTTTCGTCGACCCACATTGCCTTTGGGAGCATTCGGATGGAGCCTGTTTACATGTGCCTCGGACAAGCTGCCGCAACTGCGGCCTCTTTGGCCATAGATCTGGAAAGCCCCGTACAGGATGTGCCCTATTCGACTTTGCGTGAGCGGCTCCTTGCCGACGACGCGCGCCTTGAGATGCCCGAACCCAAGCCTGCCGTGGTTGCTGATGGGATTCTTCTCGATGACGATTTGGCCGAATTTTCGGGTACATGGGGCGCCGGTCATAGTATTCGACCTTTCATTGGTGCCCGTTACAGACACAACGCTGGCAAGGCTTCTCCGAAAACCAAGGCAACCTTCTCCATCCCAAAAGTCGCATGGGATGGAGTTGCCCGCGAAGTCCGAATCCATTGGCCTGCCCAAGAAAACCGGGCGACCAACGTCCCCATTACCATTACGCACTCCGAGGGCGAGACGAAATATACGCTTAACCAGCGCGTGCCCGGCAAACTGGGTGGTTGGAACTCCCTCGGAACCTTTACCTTTGATAAGCAAAGTGCGGTTGTTATCGGTACCAAGGGCACGGATGGTCACGTGCTTATCGATGCCATATTGTTGAAAAAGCCATAAACCTTGCTTTGTTGATCGTCATAGATTCCCCCCTTTGGATTAATGATTAAGAAGGTGATTCGCTGAAATCCGTTTTTGATTCCATTCCAAGTCTGTACTTGCTCTTGAGCAGATCCGCCATCAAGGATTCTCACCCATTCATCCCTAACCAACCAATTATGATTGCCCGCATTCTACTCTCTCTGCTCGCCACGAGTTGCCTTCTCCACGCTGATCATCACAAGTTGCCCAACGTTGTGTTCATTCTCGCCGACGATCTTGGGATCGGGGACGTTTCACCAACCAACTCGGACTGCAAGATCAAGACCCCCCACTTGCAAAAGATGGCCGACGAGGGAATCACCTTTCTCGACGCCCATTCCTCCAGCGCCGTCTGCACGCCCACTAGATACGGGGTGTTGACCGGACGCTACAACTGGCGCTCCCGCCTCGCCCGGGGCGTGTTGCGGGGAACCAGCGACCACTTGATTCCCGCCAAGCGGGCCACCGTTGCCCACCTGCTCAAGAAGGCCGGATACCATACCCAGATGATTGGCAAATGGCACCTCGGTTGGGACTGGGCTCGCGTCGACAAGAAGGAAAAGAAGTGGGAGAACATCGACTTTTCCAAGCCGGTCAAGAACGGCCCCGACGTCAATGGTTTCGACCGCTACTACGGTCATTGCGGATCCCTCGACATGGCGCCTTACGTTTGGGTCGACACCGGTAAGGTCACGGCCTTGCCGGACCGCATGGAGGGCGTTACCAGCAAGGAGGACCGCTATGGTTGGTACCGAAAGGGCCCCATGGGCTCGGATTTCCACATCGACGATGTATTGCCCCATTTGTTCGACAAGGGCATCGCCTACGTTAAGGAACGGGCGAAGACGAAAAAGCCTTTCTTTCTCTACCTTCCGTTGCCGGCACCGCACACGCCAATCGTGCCAGTTCCCCCGTTCAAGGGAGCCAGCAAGATCAACCCCTACGCCGATTTCGTGATGCAGGTGGATGGCCACGTGGGCGATTTGCTCGCCACCCTCAAGGAGGCCGGCGTCGACGAGAATACCTTGGTTTTCTTCACCAGCGACAATGGTTGTTCCCCTCAAGGAAACTTCGAGTTGTTGAAGGAGTTCGGTCATGACCCCAGCGCCGGCTACCGCGGACACAAGGCGGACATATACGAGGGCGGGCATCGCGTGCCGTTCATCGCCCGCTGGCCCAAGAGCATAAAGGCGGGCCAAAAGACCAACGCCCTCGCGTGCCTGACCGACCTGTACGATACCATGAGGGAGATAACCGGTCAGCCGAAGAAGGACAAGGGGGGAGAAGATTCCTTCAGTCTATTGCCTGCATTCAGGGGCAAACAGAGCACCACGAGGAAGACACTCATCAGCCATTCCATCGGTGGCTCGTTCTCCATTCGTCAAGGCGACTGGAAATTGTGCCTCTCCGCCGGGAGCGGTGGTTGGAGCGCTCCGCGCGAAACTGAAGCCAAGAAGAAGAAACTTCCCCCGATGCAACTCTTCGACCTCAAGAAGGACCGTGGCGAACGTAAGAACCTGCTTGCGACCAACCGCCCCAAGGCCAACGACCTGATTTTCCTCTTGGCCAAGGAAGTTAATCACGGTCGCAGTTCCCCCGGTAAACGAGTGCCCAATGACCGCGAGGTCACCTTCTTGCCCGGAGGGGTGGAAATGCCTAGGGGCAAATAGTTTTCCTTTCATTAAACCCCAAGCACCCATTCCAAATACCGTACCGTTTTCATGAAAAAATACCTAATTCCCGCCATTGGCATCCCTGCCTTGTTTCTTGCTCACCTCGCCTTGGGCGAAGAATCCTGGTCCATCCATACCGCCACCGAATGGAAGGCCACCATCGAGTCCAGTGAGGGCGTCACCATAGAGAAAGGAGTTGTTTCTCCCACCACCAAGGCTGGTTCCCTCCGGACCAAGATGAAGAGCTTCAAGGAGAAGCGCTCGGCCAAATCCCTCACCATCGAGCAATCCGCCCTTTGGCAAAACTGGGAAGCCAAGCCCCGGGTTGGTCCCAAGAACCTCCGCGATGCACCCGTGTTTCTCACCATGGGCCCAGGGGACTACTGGATGTTCGGCAAGTACGGCGGTATGCCCAAGAAAGGTAAGCAACCCTTCGAGGCCACGGATGCCAAGCTCAAGGGCTTTGACGTCCCCTTGAAGACCACCACCATCCCAACCCAGTTCAATGCCCCTGGCGGTTTGGTCAAGGGCAAGGGGGGGTACCATGCTTGGCAGAGCAAGGACATGGTCCACTGGGTGCATCACGGATGCGTCACCCCCGGGTTCGCCAAATGGGTGACCACGGCCGAGCAAGTGGACGGAAAAACTTTCATCTACTACGACTTTCCGAATGATCAGGACCCCCACCTTTTCATCGACGAGGACCTGACAGACGGCAAGCCGGGCAAGAACATGGGCATCGCCTTGAACGATCCGTCCCATGGCTCGGACTGCGCCGTAATCCGCGACCTCAAGGGCAAGTTCCATATCATCTTTGAAGACTGGAGTCCGATCAATGCCCGCAAGCATTCCTGGGATTCACCGCTCGCCGGCCATGCCGTCAGCTCGAATGGAATTAACGGATACTCCATTGTGAACCCCGCGGTGGACGAGCGTACCAAGCCGACCGGCAAGATAGCCGAGTACCTCCACCCGCACTGGGCCAAGGAGGACCCGAAGCGATTCAAAACCAACATTGCGAAATACGAAGTCCACGAGCCGGTGCAAAACGCTTATGGCGACTGGGCTGCCATTTCAATTGGGGGACAATACTACCTCTTTTGCGACTTTCACCCGGCCCACAAGGGAATCCGCATCGCCTGGTTTACTTCCTCGAGCATCGACAAGCCCTTCACCTTCTGCGGGGAAATCGGCAAGGGTCACCCCGATCCGGACATCGGGTTCGCCGAGGGTCGGTTCTACCTGGTCACCCAGACTTCCAAGGATTACGTCAGCCCTGGTCCATGGGTGGAAAAGGTGGAGGCTCGTGTGGGCGTGGACACCAACAAGGACGGCAAGGCAGACCAATGGAGCAAATGGCAGGAAGCCAAGGAAAGTTATGACTACGTCAAG
>JABHOU010000443.1 GCA_018695085.1 Opitutia bacterium
AGGGATATTCAATGCTTCCGACAATGACCGGGATGGTTTCGTCTCGAGAGCCGAATACATCCTTAACCGAATCATCACGGACGAGGCAAAGGCGATTGTCCAGGCAATGGATGCGAACAAGAATGGCACGGTGGATCGTACGGAGTTCATTAACCAATCCATGCCTGACAAGAAGTTGGCCGCACAGGTTTTTATAGATCTCGATACGGATCGAAATGGCATTCTCCATATCCCAGAATACTTGAAAGTCTGGGGAATGTGGGCACGCTACGACAGACCGTCACCTGAAAAACGAATTTCCGACCGCAAGGCAGAGCTTGAAAAGACGAATCACGCGAAACCTTCTTCGAGGCGAGTTCCGGATTTGAAATAGGTGAATACGAAGTGGGCCCGGCAATCGGTTACGCCAACTCCGATGAGGGGGAACATTACATTCTTGGTCTTTATTTAGGGATTCCCTTCAGGCAAATTCGGAAATTCTTCAGACTTCGCTGAATATTTTGCGAAGGAGCAGGTTTGGTCGTTGAAATCTTTAGCTTCCAAGTCATGAATGATCAGTTCACCTCCGATCAACTCACCAAATACACTCGTCATGAAAAAAGTAACCGCCTTGCTCCTGTCCTGCCTTTGGGGACAAATTGCCTTCGGAGCAGTATTCGAACTGAGGACTTACGTCACCAACCCCGGCAAACTGGACAACCTCAATGCCCGCTTCCGCGATCACACCGTGGGCTTGTTCAAAAAGCACGGAATTGAATCGGTCGGCTACTGGGTACCCACCGATGGGGAAAGATCGAAGAACACCTTGATCTACGTCATCAAGCACGAAAGCAGGGATGCGGCCAAGGCATCCTGGAAAGCATTTGGTTCAGACCCTGCATGGAAGAAGGTAGCCCGGGAATCACAAGTGGATGGAAAAATACTGGCCCAACGACCTGACTCCGTATACATGAACGAGACCAGTTACTCCCCTAGTTGGAAAAACGGAAAAGCTGAGAAGGACGACGTATTCGAGTTGCGCATCTACAAGGCAGCCAAGGGAAAACTCGGTAAACTCGATGCCCGGTTCAGGGATCATACGATCAGGATTTTCGAGAAGCACGGAATGAAAAACGTGGCCTACTGGCACCCGGTTGACGAACCGGATTCCAAGGATACCCTTATCTATATCATCAAGCATGAGAACCGTGAAGCGGCTAAGAAATCATGGAAGGATTTCCTTGCTGATCCGGAATGGAAAAAAGCGGCCAAAGCCTCCGGAGTCGGTCGTTTGGCCAAACCTCCGGCAGCTACTTACATGAAGCCTACGGATTATTCCGCCATCCGCTAATTTCTCAACTCGCCTGCACCCTTCTCCCATGACCTGCCCGATCCGGTCGTTTGTTCTTCTCACGCTTCTGTTTGCTACTTTGGCAGACGGAGTCGAGCAGCAGCAAGCCCATTGGACCCAAAGCTATGATGCCGGATACGAGGACCTGAAAGGTGCCTATGCCGGTGGATCGGAAATCATGCATATCGTTTCCCACAAAGGGAAGCTCTACGCATCAAATGGGTTTTGGGTGGATGCGCGTTGGGTGATTCCGCCTGACGGACAAAAGCAATCGGCCCAAGTTCTTCGCCTCGATTCAATGGCTGAGAAATGGCAAGTCGATCTGGACATGGGCGAATCAAACGACCGTGGATTGGCCTACATGAAAGGCAACATCCTCAAGTCCGTGACCTTTACCCGGGATGCATCGGGCAAACCTCTGCCAAGTCCTGAAAACTTGTTAGTCATGGCGGCTGGCGCGAACTTCGAGCGGGGAGGCGCAGTCTCGTCGTGGACACGGGACGATAAGAAGAATGCCTGGGTTCATACCTTGGTCCGGCATGGTTCAAGCGTTGGAGGTATTCGATGGGTACCAAGGGACATGGAGGTGTATCAGGATAAGAAAACCGGGGTCGAGCGCATATTCCTGTCACTTGGAAATCCGGGAATCGTATCGGGGGTCTACGATCCCACGATCCCGGGAAAGATCAGATGGAGTCAGCATCTGGAATTCCCTTTCCCGGAAGGGGGCTCGCTCCATACCCGACCACTCGGTATTATTCAAGCCAACGGTTCACTCATGTTTTCGGAGGGAGGAGCGATATTCCGGAGAAAGGATGGGGTTCATCCCAGCTATGAAAAGATCATCGACTTGAATGAGGACACCGATACCGACGTGGGGGGCATCCGCGGACTGACCGCCATTGAAAACCCAAAGGGCAAGGGACATTCCCTCCTCTTTCTCTGGGCGCCGGGCGACCGCTCGAAAAGCCAAATCAAACGCCTGGATCCGAACGGCAAGGGTGGATACTCGGTTCACGACGAGGCAATGATAATGGAGCTCATGAAGGATAAACTCGGAGTGGAAGTCTCCTATACCTTGGGCGCTCACAATATGGCGTATCCGTTCGTGGATCCAGAATCAGGAAAAACCGTCCACCTCATCGGGTTTCAAGGAAACATCAGGGGTAAGCATCACTTGAAATGGAAAGGGAGCACCCTTTACGGCGGGGCCTTGTACGCCATCCGCTACTCCGACCTGACCTACAAGGTTTTGGAAGTAAACAACGCCTACAAGGACGGTAAGGCAATCTTGGTTTCCCCCCGGACGTTTTGCCAATCTCCATTTGAGGACAAGGGAATATTGATCGGTGGGCATGACTCGAGCAGGAAAATCTCGGACGACATGGCTTGGATCTTTCACGCCCCGGTCGAGGTCGCCTTGGGCCGGGCAAAAGGTCAGGATGCAAAACCTTCCGCCACCAAACCAAAGCCAGCTCCGCGGTTACTCGAAGGCCCGCTTTACGAATTGCGCATCTATCATGCAAGCGAGGGACGGTTCCAACACTTGATCAAGCGCTTCCGCGAGCATACCGACCGAATCTTCAAGAAGCATGGATTGAAAGCTCTGGGCTATTGGATTCCAACCGAGGGATCGGCCAAGAAAAGGCGCAAGTTCGTCTACTTGCTCGAGCATCCGTCACGCTACGAAGCCTATCGCAACTGGATAAATTTCTTCAATGACAAGGAATGGGAAAAGGTAATGGACAAACCCGAGTTCCAAGGGTTGCTCTCCGAAAAGCCAAGCTATTTCTTTCTGACTCCAAATGATTATTCCGCCCGCGCGAGGAACGAAATCACAAACCCAGGTGGTATCTTCGAGTTACGCACCTATGTCGTTAACGAGGGAAAACTTAACAGTCTCAACACCCGCTTCCGCGAACACACCACGAACCTGTTCAACAAACATGGGATCAATAACCTCGGCTACTGGACACCCTTTGACCAACCAGACAGAGAGGACACCTTAATCTACTTGATTCACCACGCCAACCGCAAACAGGCTGATCTCAACTGGCAAGCCTTTGGCCAAGACCCGGAATGGAAAAATGTCGCCCGGGAATCCCAAGTTGACGGCAGACTGCTGGCCCAACCACCCGAAAGACTTTACCTTAAAGCCTTGGAGTTCTCGCCCCTGAAATAAATAAGGGGAACTTATAAAGGGCGAATGCGGGATAAGACATCACGCCATTTTGAGCGTAAAACTCCGAGTAATCAGCGAACCGACGATATTTCTACCGCATGCCCTGGCAAGACTTAGGCAAGCACTTGCTTGACGATGTGACCATGTACGTTGGTCAGGCGGCGCTCGAGACCGTTGTGGTAAAAACTCAGGCGCTCGTGATCCAAGCCCAGCAAGTGAAGGATGGTGGCATTGAAATCGTAAATGGAAGTCTTGCCGGTAACCGACTTGAATCCGAACTCGTCACTCTCCCCGTAACTAAACCCCTTCTTCACTCCAGCTCCCGCAAAAAAGCAAGTGAAGGCTTCGGGATTATGATCCCGGCCGGTTCCATTTCCCTGAAGGAAAGGCATGCGTCCGAACTCCGAACACCAAACGACGAGAGTGTCCTTAAGCAAACCACGGCGTTTCATGTCGCTTATGAGTGCAGCCGTGGGTTGATCCATGATCTCGGCCTGCATGGCGTGTGTCTTGGCAATGTTGCTGTGGGAATCCCAGTTGGTGATCCCGTTTCCTCC
>JABHOU010000301.1 GCA_018695085.1 Opitutia bacterium
AGGGATTTGGGGTAGACGGGATTGTAGAGCCAGGCGCAAGAGCAAGTGACGACGTAAAAGATAAGGGAGCATCCCGCCGCTCCTCCCAATAAAGTCGTCCACGATTTGCGTTTGGCTATGTACATGCCTGCGAAAACGGCCAAACCGTACGAACCGTAAGTCGCGAGCATGAAGGGAGCGAAGAGATTTTCTCCGTAGGTGGGGTTAAGGACTAGGTCCGATCCGATCACGGCAACGGCGGGAATCACCCAACCGATTGATCCTCTTAAGTAAACGGCACCGCAAAAGAACAATGCCAATACGGGCGAAAAATTGTGCAAAGTGGAGTTTTCAACAGGAAGATACCTTGACCAACCGATCGCTAGAATGATGACTGCTGCACCAAGATGAAAGGCGAACCCCTTGCGTGGGCGAAGGTTTGGGGAAGACTCTAGTTTCATAAACCTTTAATTCTGCAGAAAGTTAATGGATGTCGCAACCTTTACTATTCAGCAATTGTTTTTTTGAGTAATTTCATGAGACGGTCGACAAAGGGTCTTTGCTCTTCCTGTAATTTCCGTTTTGCGTCTTCCGGGGAAAGCATCTCGACCCTGTCGATTTCAGGAAAGGTCCACATGCGACCAGTACCTTTTGGGTATTCAAGGGTGATCTTTTTGCACTTAAGAATGCTCCCTTCTTCCCAATTCCCTTCAAAAGCCCAGGCATATACTTGCTTGCGATTCTTTTGCTTGATTGAACCTAGATTAATGAATGGACCTTCCGCGTCTTTTCCCGTTTCCTCCTGGAATTCGCGGAGCGCTGCGGCAAAAACATCTTCGTTTTCCTCGGGTTCTCCCTTCGGGATGCTCCACCATCCCTCGTCGCGTTTTTGAAAGAACGGTCCACCGGGATGGGCTACCAGCATTCGAGGAGTATCATCTTCTTTGTTGGAACGATTAAACAGGAGGAGACCTCCGCTGACTTTATTGGCCAAGGGGAAACAATGGTTGGAGTCAGCTGAACAGTGGGCGATCTTTTCGCAGAATCACTAAATCCCAATCTTCATTTTTAAAGCGCCTAGCCTTTGGGCGAAATGCTATTTGTCGAAAGCCTAGCGCCTTATAGCAACGAATTGCAGGTGCATTGAAGTGAAAGGCGTTAAGCGTAAGGTGAGTGTAATTGAGTTCACCAAATGCGATGCGCAATAGTTCCGAGCAAAACGATTGGCCGTAAGCTTGCCCTCGGAGTTTAGGTTCGACGATTACTCGGCAAATGATTCCTTCACCCCCTTTTTCTCCGACTAATTCGCCGTAGGCTACGAAATCCCCATGTTGAGAAATGCCTGCGAATGGGTGCAAGTTTCCGCGATTCAGGTGTGAGATGAAGTTTTGTGGGGTAGGGGAGCCTTTAAAGGTGTTTCCCGACCATAATTTCAGTCCCCGTTCGGAATCAGTCCAAGAGAGCAGTCGGGATACTCTGCTCAGGGTGAATGGTTCAACCTTCAACTCCGGCAAGGCATTTTTTTGGGGGCATTGCTTAACTTGCCTGCTTCCATGGCTTTCTTGTTGAAAGGCGGAGCTATTCTCCTTGTTTGCTTGGAGCATTTCTCAACGCCTTGCTAAAATAATTAGGGATTGCGGAGAGACTTGCTTCGTGCCCGCAACATTTCAGGGGGCTTGGGGCGAAGGCGAGAAATAGGGTTTAAGTTTGGCGGGTAACCGCCTTTGGTCTGACTGAAGATAGCTTTGGCTTTTTCGTCGAATGTCCCGGCCTTTTCAAAATTGTCTTTGTTGAGGTATACAAGCGCCAGTCCCGCATAACATGCACCGACGTCGGTGTGATTTTCGCCATACCGTTTTTTTCTGTTAGCCAATGCTTTTTCGAGCAGACCAATCGCCTCATCTCTTTCCCCCTTGGCTTCTTTAACCAGAGCCATGCCTTCCTGACAGTCGGCGACGTCGGGATGGGTTTCTCCGAAAGTTCGCAGTTTCACCTTCAACGCTTGTTCGTAGAGCTCCGAGGCTTCGTCATATTTGCTTTCGGCATCAAGCACAAAGGCGAGGCTGCATCGGATGGTGGCGACGTCGGGATGGTGAGGTCCTTTGGTGAGGATTATTTTCAAGGCGGACTCAAAAGCATCTTTTGCCTTTTGGTTTTCTCCTGAAAAGTAGTGAGCTACGCCCATGTTGTTGTAGACTACGCCAATGTCTTGGTGGCGATTTCCTTGAATAGGCAGCCTGTTGGCGAGTACGTACTGGTAACCTTTTAACGCGGTTTCGTAATCGCCCGTCTTGCAGAGGTTGTCGGACTTGCGTTGCATGACGGCCAATTCGTATAGGCCAATCCTATTCTGCCCGGAGACTGTGATTGCAGATGTGAAAACAAGGATGGAGGCTATGATTTCCGTTTTCATGAGGGAGATGGAGTTTTTCTATATTCAAGCACAGTAGCTCTGTCCGATTAGATGATCAAGTTCCAGCAAAGGCTGTTCGCTTAAGATAGTCAAGACCCTCGACTTCCGAATGATGTCTTTATCGAAAAATTCTCTTTCCGAAGAAATAACTTTGCCAAGAGGGGCATCTTGGTTTTGTTCAGATATATATTCGGGCGACAAGCAATCAACCAAGGAGAAGAATCAGACATGACAAAATCCAACAGGACACTTATTGGCATTATTTTAATGCTTTCCGCAGCTCTCTTCGTGGGGGCAATTTGGGACAAGACCGAGGCAAAACTGAAGGTCATCAAGGCAGGAGTGGATGAAAAAGGACACCCGATATGCGTGAATAAAAGCCAAGTTTACCTTTTTAAGAAGAACGAGGCGGAGAAAACCATTACTTTCTTTTACCACGATCCTGTCTCGGATGATGCTTCCGTAACGAAAACATTCGGCGAGACCGATAACCTGAATAAATATTGGGACGAACTCCTCAAGAGTTGGTAGCTTGTCCTTCGAAAGCTAGTCGGGTTTCCCCTTTTGTGTTTGGGGTTTTCCCGTCATTGGAACAAAGGCGACGAGCAGAGAGTTTTCTTGTTCGTACCCATTTGCCGTGCGACGAATGATCACTAGACGCTGCCTCGTCTCGCCCACGGGAATGATCATCCGTCCCCCGACTTTCAACTGATTTAACAACGATTGAGGCACTGTTGGAGGGGCCGCAGTAACGATAATGGCGTCAAAGGGACTCTTTTCGTTCCACCCCTCGTGACCGTTGCCAATTCGGATGTCGGCGTTTTCGTAACCCAAGTCTCTCAACAGTGTTTTTGTGCGTTCTCCGAGTTCTTGGACGATTTCGATGGTGTACACCTTGCGAACCAATTCAGCAAGGATCGCGGTTTGGTAACCGGAACCGGTGCCAATCTCCAAGACGCGATCTCCATGCTGAAGGTTTAATGCCTCCGACATGAAAGCAACGACGTAAGGCTGTGAGATGGTTTGCCCGAAGCCTATCGAGATGGCGTGGTCATCGTAAGCTTCGCGACGTTTGTTTTCCGGTATGAAGAGATGGCGTGGTACCTTTCGCATGGCTCTCAACACTCGTTCGTCGTTGAAACCTCGCCCGACGAGTTGTCGCTTTACCATGAATTCACGATCATCGAAATGTGTTCGAGAAGTGCTTTCCATGGATGGTGTGGGAAAGTGGTTAGCCCAAATTGCCGAAACCTCTTGGTCACTGCGAGATGGTGCGGGCACCCGGGATCGAACCGGGGACACCAGCTTGGAAGGCTGGGGTTTTACCGCTAAACTATGCCCGCGTTTTTGAAGCTTCGACCTTTTAAGGTGTTGACGCTTTGGGTCAAGGTGAATTGATTTCTTAATGAGGTGATTGAACGCTTCGGTGGGGTAGGGAGTCGGATGATTTGCCTGCTTGGTCTTGGTGTCAATCTTGGCGGATGCGGGTTCGCTAGAGTGGAAAAATACAAAGGGGATGGAATAATGAGTAAGAAATCGATGTGGATATTGGTGGGAGCAGCCTTCGCCTTGAATGTGGTGGGTCTTCTATGGATTCGAAATGAGGTCGTCGGACCTGTTGCTGGAATCGAAGCTGAGGAGGAATCGGTCTTGCGAGTTGCGGTTTTCCAGCCCGGAGAGGACGAACTGGCCGAGGATGCGGACAAGCTGTTAGTCGTATTCAACCGGGAGCTTGTTCCTGCCGCCGAGGTCGGTAAACCGATGGGGTGGCAACCTTTCTCGATGGAACCTCCCACGGAAGGACAATGGCTATGGAGTCGGACGAACGCGATGGAGTTTCGCCTGAAGAACCCCTTGCCTGTCGGTAATCGTTTCACCGCGAAAGCTTCGGCTCATTTCGCCGGTCAACTTGGTGAACCCTTGGAAGGGAAAAAGGAATTTGTCTTTAATTCTTCCTCCCTCCGTGTCGAACATTGCTCGAATCTAGGTCGTATTGACGGTAGGATTCGAGTGGAATTTCGCTTCAATCAGGACGTTGAGCCCGATGTTCTTTCCGCAAACCTTCAAGCGTCTACCGGCGATCCTGTGGCCAAGCTGAAGGGGGAAGTTCTTAGCAGCGGGCTTACTCGCCGTCACGTGGTGGCTTTTGAAGAGCCTGAAGATCGGCTTTTGGTAGTGAAGTTGAAGAAAGGAATGTCTGGTGTGAGTGGGCCTCTTGGACTGAAGAAGGAATTTGTGAACGAAATCGAGCTTCGTCCCACTTTTGCCGCTCTGCCCGCACGTGCTCCTTGGCGCTGGGGGACGGAGGAAAAAACGTCGGTTGAGCTAAGGTTTAACGAAATGCTCGATCCGTTACAGACCATCCCCCGTATTTCGGTAACTCCAAAAGTAGAGGGAATGACGTCAACGCTTTCTCGATATGGTATTCGCCTTTATGGTGCATTTGGTTCTCCCATGCGGCACTATGTCGCCAGAATTGAGGGAGATATAAGATCATTTGACGGGCAGGTGTTGCCTGCAGGAACCAAGTTCCGTTTTAAGATGCCTAGCCGGTCGCCTTCGATAGAATTCGTCCGGTCTCGGGGTGTCCTTAGCCCAAAGGGTAACCTGAGTCTGGAACTGAAGACCGTTGCCGTTAGCGACGTCCGCCTTTCCGCGACCAAGGTCTATCCCAACAATCTGGCAGCTCACTTGCGTGGACAATATCTTAGTCGAGTCGGGCGGGAATTGTTTTCCGAGGTTGTGACGATTGAAGGCGGAGGCGCCAGTTCGTTGAAAACGACTCTCATCCGTTTGAGCGACTGGATCGATAAGCCTCTTGGGTTGTATTCCATTCAGGCGGAAGCCGAGAACCGAAGGTGGACGGACGACGATGCCGTTGTTGCCGTGACTG
>JABHOU010000233.1 GCA_018695085.1 Opitutia bacterium
GGAGGATTGGGACTGAGCCAAGCCACCTATTCTCGTGCAGCCATGGAATTGGGAGCGCGCTGCGGCAACCTGACAGCCCTGCTCTCCGCCCACCAGTCGATTGGTCTGCCGCAACCCATACTCCAGTACGGCACGGACGAACAAAAGAAACGCTTTCTGCCGAAAGTGGCGCGAGGAGCCATAACCGCCTTCGCCTTGACCGAAGACGAAGTAGGTTCCGATCCTTCCAAGCTGCAAACCATGGCCAAGCCCATCGAGGGAGGAACCCGTTACTTGCTCAACGGAGAAAAACTCTGGTGCACAAACGGCACCATAGCGCGTTATTTGGTCGTCATGGCTCGTACGCCTACAGTGAAGAAGACAGGCGGAAAAAAGCGCCGAGCAATCACTGCTTTCGTGGTGGATACCCGGTGGCCCGGCGTCGAGGTTGTGCGTCGGTGCCGCTTCATGGGACTGCGAGCCCTCTACAACGGAGTAATTCGCTTCAACAACGTGCGAGTTCCCGCAGAAAACGTAATCCTCGGGCCTGGCAAAGGGATGCGAGTAGCGCTCAACGCCTTGAGCGTGGGGCGACTCACTTTGCCTGCGGCCTGCGCGGGTCTCGTTCGCGAAAGCCTGCGCATAACCCGCGATTGGGTCGCCACGCGCCGGCAATGGGGTTGCGAAATCGGCAAGCACGAGGCAATCGCGGCAAAAGTAGCCGATATGGCCGCCGACGCCTTCGCCCTAGAATCAATGGTAAACCTGACCTCGGCACTCGTGGACGAAAAAGTCGATTATCGACTGGAATCGGCTCTCTGCAAGCTATGGGGAACCGAAACCGCTTGGCGAGTAGTGGACGACCTCCTCCAAATCCGAGGGGGACGGGGTTACGAGACCGCTCAATCTCTTGCCGCACGAGGCGATAATCCGGAACCCGTGGAACGTTTCATGCGAGATTCACGCATCAATAGAATCTTTGAGGGCTCGAGCGAAATCATGCGCCTGTATCTGGCACGGGAAGCTCTCGACCCACACCTTCGGCTTGCGGGGCCTGCCATGGATTCTCGCCTTTCCGCAGGCAAGCGTCTACTCGCGGGAGCCAAGGCAGGCCTTCACTACGCGGGATGGTACCCGAGTCGACACCTCCCCCACCCGTTCGCCGTTCCATCGGGAATTCGAACGGGATCGAGATCCTCTCTCGCATATGTCGAGAGAACCTCTCGAAAGCTTGCTCGAACTCTCTTCCATGCCATGGCTCGTCACGGTCCCGCACTGGAGAAACGTCAATTGCTGCTCGGTCGACTCGTGGACATAGCGGCCGAACTCTACGCTCTAACGTCTGCCCACCTGCGAGCGGGAGTCATCCTTAGGCACGAAGCCGAAAGCACCTCCACGGACCGAAGTGAGATCCCTGCCGTCCTCTCATTCCTGGACAAGAGAACCAAATGCCGGGTGAACCGACTCTTTCGAGAATTGCATGACAATCCAGATGCCAAGGCGAGAACTCTAGCTCGGAAGATTCTTGATTTCCCAAGCTAAAGGAACGAGAAGAACAAACTAGAAATGGACGCCGTCTACGATTGAGGAACTTGTGCTGTTCCCGACTTCGCTGAAGGCAGGTAACGGTAATAGACCTCGAGCGAGAGAGTAGCGATCGCAGTGGTGATGACACGCCCCATCTGCTTGGAATGGTTTCCATGCTTGTAGTCCCAACTACCTTCGTCTCGGCCTCCTTTAACTTGACGATCGATAAGGATTTCACGCATAACGGGATTCCACTTCTCCCAGACTTCCCCCTTGTTCATGTAGGAACTGAGAGTACCGTAATACCAGTAGTAATAGTCGGCCTGATTGCCCTTGTTCTTGGGCAGATGCTGAAGCATATGATCGGCTGATTCCTTCATACGCGGATGATTCGCATCCATTGTTCCGAGAATTTGCTGGGAAAACATTCCTTCGGCAACCATGGCGGAAGTCTTGAACCCTGCTCGATCATAACCGTAGATGCCTTTTTTGCTACCGACTGAGACTCGATCCAGCCATACGCCCGCAAGCCTGAGCGAGTCGGCGGGTATGTCGATTCCTGCCAAATCCGCGCTTTTAAGCGCCATCAATTGCCAGCCCGAAACCGAAGTATCCATACGTTTGGACTTCGGACGATAGTCCCAAGCGCCATGGCTCTTATTCTGGGCGGCAACAACGAAATCAACCGCTTGCTGCAAGGTTTCCCGTAGGGACGGATCCTTGGTCAGCCCGTAAGCTTCGGCAAGAGCGAGAGTGGCTACGCCATGATCGTACATTCCGTTGTGTTGACCATTGGTAAAATCACCCTTCTTGGCTTGATCCATCAACCATTGAACGCCCTTCTCCACAGTCTCGCGATAAGGACCATCCTTGTTATGCTTTGCTCCCCAACCAAAATAACAAAGCAGAGCAAAGGAGGTCGAAGCTATGTCGTGGTTTTTCTGCCCTCCGTGCTTATGTATCGCCCAACGCCCATCCTTCTCCTGATGGCGGCTAAACCAGTCTAAAGCACGTGAAACAGCCTCCTCGCTTTCCTTAGTTCCCCCCAATCTCTCGAGAACCCGAGCACGTTGCTTCGGATCACGGAGGATGTAAGGTTTATCGGTAGAAGGCTTGCTCTCGAGAGCAAGTTTCGGAGAAGTTCCCGAGAGAGGTAGTCGAAGACTTATGGGGTTGGACAGTTTAGATCCGGATACATTTGGCAAGGAAGAAGCTAAACGAAACTTAGGAAGTTTGAGAACGGCGGAGTTGGTCGACCTCAATCCAGTAAGCGTAGCCAGTCCGGATGGCGCGGCAAGGGGGTTGGAGGTAACAGCGGACAAGGCGGCAAGCTTGTCCACACTGGAATCGGTGGCGATCGCGGCAATTTGAGCCTCGACTGGTCCACCCGAAATGTCTCGGGCGTTCTCCAAGGTAATCGGGGTAGCCATTGGGCTCACTTTGGGACCGCCGGCTAGTGGCGACGGTTTGTTGCGAAACGCGGCGAGGGAGTCTGATACGGGTGCTTCCGATGGAGCAAGGGTCACCTTTTGATTGGCGGCGGAAACCTTGCTGATTGTTCCGTCGGGGATTACGGTCGTCGCCACGGCGATGGGTTCAGGACTGTCGGAGGCATTGGCCGAACCAGCCAAGGCAGCCGCCTTCGCAATGGAAGAATCGGTGGAGGGTGGAGCGACGTTAGGTGCATCTTCTCCCTTTTCCACTTCAGAGCGCCCCTCGAGGCTAACAGTAAAGGATGATTGAGCAGGCGATTTATTTTCGGTCAGAGGAATGCCGGAAAGGTTTTCCAACTTATCTGATTCCTCACGGGTATTCGTGGGAGTCACGACACTATTCAAGACCGATTCAGCCTTAGCCAATTCAGCTCCACTGATCTCAGTCGAGGCTTTCTCGGGTAGGGCCTCGGACTCGGTGTTCGGAGAAAAGGCGGCGGCCTTGGCGACAGCGGAATCGGCGGAAGGAACCGCGAAGTCAGGTGAATCATCGCCCTTTTCCAATTGGGTGCGACCTTCGAGCTTGAGGGCAAGTGCAGACCGGGATGTACTGTTGTTCTCGGACAACGGAAGTTGAGAAAGGTTTTCCAGCTTATCGGATTCCTCACTTGCGTTCTTTGGTGTCTCCACGCTCTTGAGAGCGGACTCGGCCATGGCCAACTCCCCGCCACGTATCTCCGCCACGGCTCGCTCGGGCGAATCGCTGACCTCCGCATTGGGCGAGAGGTCGGCAGCCTTGGCGACAGACTCATCCGAAGTAGGTGCCTGTACTTGAGGTACGTTTTCAGCTTTTTCAATTTGTCGATCACTCTCGAGAGCAACCTCGACTCGGGACGAAGTCTCGGCAGGCTTCAATTCGATATCGGTGACCTTGGACAATTCCTCGGGTTTGGGTCGTGATGGAGATTCGGGAGCTTCAACAGGTTGAATGGCCGAAGTTTCGGCTAGCTCGACCTGTTCCTGAATCTTGAGCCTCGGAGCTTTCTCAGCAATATCCTCCAGTGGCTCGATGGGGGTATTGGAACGACTGGCCAGTGCGACGTCGCTGAACTCGAGAAACTTTGGTTCGGCCTGAGCCTCCACGGATTCGGACTGTTCGAGACGGAAGGTTGGTAGAGTAAAGGAAAGAGCCTTGAGGGGTTGCGTCTCGGGTTTTGAAAGGGCCTCGGCGGGAAGCTCAACCGGGTTGAGAGGAGTCGGAACCTCCATTCTTACGGCAGCTTGGTTCTCAACGACAAAGGAGTTCTCGATTGGTTGAGTGGAGGGAGCTTCGGCCGCTTCGGTTGGCACTTCGACGGGTTCGACGTATTGACGAACAATTTCGACCTCCTTCGATTCCTGGACCTCGGGCAGTTCCGTCGTCTCCTCTCGGATATCGAGAGCTTCCTTCTCCATAGCGAGGGCATCGACGTCGAGATTAGCCTCCATAATGGTCGCCTCTTTCATCTCGATAACTTCCTGAACCAACTCCTTGAGACTGAACAGAAGAGCAAGTACCACATGAAAGATTACGGAACCTATCA
>JABHOU010000304.1 GCA_018695085.1 Opitutia bacterium
CCAACAACAAGAACACCAAGGAAATTGGCTGAGTAAAAAGTTCGAGATAACTTCCTCCGGATGCACCCAAACCCGAACAAAGATTCTTTTCGGCCAAGGGGGCGAGAACAAAACCGATAACGAATGCAGCAAGAGGCAAGTGAGCTTTTTCCATGAGAAATCCTATCACTCCGAAAGCAAGCATGGTCCACACGTCGAACCAGCGGTTATTGAGGGCAAAGGACCCGATAACACAAAATACGAGAGTGAATGGAATAAGAACATTAGGTGAAATCTTAGCGAGTCGAGCAACTCTTCTTGCTCCCACGGTCATGAAGGCAAAGGTTAAAACATTGGCAACAAGAGCAGCGCCGAGGATTGCGTGAACGGCCTCTGGGTTTTGACGAAAAAGAAGTGGGCCCGGCTGTAGACCATGAATAAGAAGAGCGCCAAGAAGGATGGCGTCTATGACGCTACCCGGTATTCCAAGCGAAACAAGAGGAATAAGAGCACCTCCAACAGTAGCATTATTGGCAGACTCAGAAGCAATAATACCTTCGGGACTCCCCTTGCCGAATTCTTCAGGTTTACTAGAAAAACGTTTGGCTGTGGAATAGGCAGCCAGTGAACCGACGTTCGCTCCCACTCCGGGCAAGGCTCCGATGAATGAACCTATACAAGAGGAACGAAAAAGATTCCCGAGATGACTACGCCATTCCTGGAGAGAAAGCCAAGGTTTGTCATCGCCCGCTATTCGTTCGGCCGAACCCGAATCGCCTTCCTGAAGGTCACGCAATATCTTGCCCAAGGCAAAGACACCAATGAGAACTGGTAAGAGACGAAACCCCGCATCCATTTCGACAAAACCAAAGGTAAGGCGAGGTTCTCCCGAAGAAGGGTGAGCTCCGGGCAATGCGCAAAACATACCGAAAAAGCCAGCCAGCCAGCCCTTTGCGGGTGAACTGCCGCCAACACCTGCAATTAGGGCAAGGGCAAGCAGAGTCATGGCAAAATAATCGAAAGGACCGAGCTTCGTAGAAAAATCCGCCAACGGTTCTGCAAAAGACCAAAGAAAGACCCATGAGATAATACCACCAACAAGAGAAGCACCAATACCAAGGCCCAAAGCACGACCGGGTCGACCCGACTTGGCCATGGGATAACCGTCGAGGGTGGTCATAACGGATGCGGGCGTACCGGGAATTCGAAGTAGCGTCGCCGTAATTAGACCACCGCTAACGGAACCCACGTACATCGAGGTGAGAAGTATCAGCGCATGGGCGGGTTCCATGGAAAAAGTGAGGGGAAGCGTTAGTGCGATGAGCATGGCTCCCGTAAGGCCCGGAATAGCTCCCACGGTAATCCCTAAAAAAGCTCCCAACGCAACCAAGCCAAAGGATAAAGGGGAAGCAAGAGGCTGAAAAAAATCAGGCATAGCATAAAATCATGGAAGATCGACGCCAAGAAAGTTGGAAAACAAAGCCTCACCTCCAAATGCCAAGACAAGAGCTGCAATCGACCACGCAACCAGCGCACGGTTTCGCAGGCCTGAAAGACCAACACCCATCGAAGTAACGAAAAGAAATGTCGCGAGGGTAAATCCGAGCACGCCTGTTTGCATAGACAACAAATACGTTACGACTAAGAGACAGACCCCAAATAATCGTTTTGAAGGAAACGGAAATGAAGACCGGACAACGAGGGATTCGTTCCGCCGGCGATTAAAAAAAACAATCAAGCCAAGAAGGACAATACCGCCACCGACCCACGCGACGACAGGAGGTTGCGGAACCTTCTCCCCCTGCCCCACTCCGCTAAAAAGCCGTTCCCTATTCGCCAAGAAAGTATTAAGTTCATCCCCTGCCAGAAAAACAGGTTCGCGATGCAACTCGGTAAATTTCTCTTGGACATAAGAAGTCTCCATACCCTTTTTAAGAATTCGCGCTAATGTAGAAACACGCTCAGGGGGAGTGCCCTTAGGTGCCCACCAAAAATGAGTGAGATCACTCACCACATCGAAACCTTGTTCGAGGGCTGTACTCGTTTCCGGTAAAGCCGGATGACGATCTTTGCCTAAATAAGCAAGTGCGCGTACGCCCGCTTCTTTAAAGCGAAGGTATTCGGCAATCGAAAATGAGCTCACGTCGACGTGCTCGCCGAGAAGAGACGCTAATCTATCCGCACCCCCTCCGGTCTGAGAGTAACGAAACTTAGCTCCGTCTAGCCCCTTTTCAATTAATAAGCCCGTCAGTTGACTGGGAGCGCCCAAGTTCGCACCAAAGACGACGCTTTCCGGTTTATCACGAATGGTTTCTAGTAAAACTTCAAGGTTCGCGAAAGAGGAATCGTTTCGAACTGCCACGACCACGCCATCACGACCTGTCGCGGCAATTGGAGTAAACGCCTCGTAACCATAACCCACCTTGCCAAACTGCCTGGCCGTGAAAACACCATCGTGAAGAGCTAGAATTTCGTACCCATCGGGTTCGGCGTTCTTAACCCGCCGACTGCCGATGGTCCCCCCTGCCCCACCAACGTTCAGAACAACTAGAGGTTCTCTAGAAACAGCAGATCGTTCGACTCCAGAAAGAAGAATGCGGGCTAGCACGTCACTTCCACCGCCCGCAGCAAAAGGAACCACCACTTTCACTGGACGAGACGGATAAGATGATTGCTCCTCCGAGAAAACCTTGCCACCGAGAGTTCCGATTCCAAAGACAAACAAAACCCGGAATATTGAGAATAGAACTTCGGATGCTCTAAAAAATAAACTAGGATCGAACATAAAAGAAACTTAAGATAATTGAATACTACTTGCCTGCCCGACTTGCGATAGATAGCAAACAGAAATGAAGACTCCCCGTGCTGTATACCTTTTACTGGCAACAACACTAAATCCATTAGGATTGTTAGGGCAATCCTTGTCTGTCTCGCAACCCGAGGCGGATAACTCGGCAGCCGCCCAGTTGGCTTCCTTCCAAGTAGCCGAGGGCTACGAGGTGAACCTGTTCGCCGACGAGTCCATGGGCATTGCCAATCCAGTCTGTTTCCGATGGGACGCCGAAGGGCGCTTGTGGGTTCTTTGCACGTGGGCTTACCCGCAACCCAAACCCGGTGTGAAGGCGGATGACAAACTTTTCATCCTCGAGGACAAGGACCAAGATGGCAAAGCCGACAAGGTCTCCGTTTTTGCCGACGGTCTGAACATGCCGACCGGATTTGCCCTCGGGCACGGCGGCGTCTACTTGGCGGAAGGTCCCGATCTCCTGCATTTGCGTGATACCGATGGCGACGGCAAGGCGGACCAGCGCGAAGTGCTGTTCACCGGATTCGGCACGGGAGACACCCACCAAAACATCAACTCTCTGGCCTGGAGCCCGGGCGGCGAACTGTTCTTCTGCCAAGGACTCCATTGTTTTTCCCGCGTGCAGACACCATGGGGCATCGCCCGCCTCGACGAACACGGATCCTGGAGACTGCGCCCGTTGCGTCGCCAGTTGCACACCTACCGTCGTACTTCGGGGGGTGGCAATCCTTGGGGATATGCCTTTGGAGACTGGGGCGAATCATTCATCAAGAGCAACGGCACCGGTGTCAGTGAACTGTTGCCCAGTTTGGTGCACACCGACCATATCGGTGGAGGGTACTGGGGGGGCGCCATGACTATCGGGAAAACCAAGATCAAATCGATGTGCATCGAGATCGTCGA
>JABHOU010000444.1 GCA_018695085.1 Opitutia bacterium
ACCAGCTGAACCTGATATGTCGCTTGCTCCCTTGCCGCCGGCACCGATACCTGCAACGTTCACCTTGTCATTGGCACCCCAAACATGAGATGGGACAAATTGAAAGGCGAATGCCGTGGAGGCGGAAGCCCCGAGGAATTGCCTGCGAGAATAGCGATAGGTTTTCTTCATAGAATCTCACTTTGAGAGAAACCCATCCAGTTGCAACGAGAATGATGGCGAATCTGATGAATTGCAGTATAATCGGCAGAAACCAGTTACGGGTGCTTGACTCCAGCCCTTAAGGGCAAATAGTTACCGCATGCCAAGAACATTCGAGACTTTTCGCTGCCTAAGTTTTGGGAGATTGCTAACCGTTATTTTGGCATGCTTCCCTTGGAGTACGATATTAGCAAAGGACGCCAACACGACTGAACCGTTTCCCATAGACGCAGAAAAACGCGAGGCCGATGCATTCGAAAAATTGGCAATGAAGGTGAAACCCTCCATCGCCTTGATCGAAAGCGTGGACAGAATAGGACAAGATGGCGGTCGAGGAACGGGATTCGTTGTCAGGAAAGACGGCGTGGTCGCGACTAATTTTCATGTAATTGGAGAGCATCGAGACTTTCGCGTTCGATTCGCTAACGGCAAAAGCTACGAACCTCAGGCGATACTTGCCGTGGATCGGGACCGCGATCTGGCCCTAGTGAAAATCGATGCCGAGGACCTTCCGGTCTTGGCACTGGGCGATTCCGACGAACTTAAACTCGGGCAAGGCATTCTTTCACTCGGCAACCCCTTGGGCTACGCCTACAGCGTAAGTCGTGGCGTAGTTGCAGCATTACGGGAACTCGAACCCGGCGACGGCAAGCCCATGGTTCAAGTGGCCATTCCCATCGAACCCGGAAGCAGTGGCAGTCCCGCTCTCGATTT
Source organism: Opitutia bacterium (assembly GCA_018695085.1). Classification (GTDB taxonomy): domain Bacteria; phylum Verrucomicrobiota; class Verrucomicrobiia; order Opitutales; family Seribacteraceae. The sequence goes on from JABHOU010000444.1 coordinate 916, forward strand.
AAAGGGCAACGTCATCGCCGTGCTCGCGATAAAGTCGGGTGGCGCCATGGGTTTCGGGGTACCCGTAAACGCTCTCAAGCAACTGCTTGCAAATCCCAATCCGGTATCAATCAAACACTGGCTCACGATAGGAGCTCTCGACGGAGATGAGTGGGAATCGATTCTTGGCGGTAACTGGCGGCAACGGGCAGGCAAAATCATGGCTTCGGGAATGGGCAGTGGTTTCGGGGGTCGTATGCTGTGCTTATCCAAGGGGAAAGTACCTCCAACTCCCTACGAGGTTGAGATTGAGGTCAAACTGGAGGACGAAAGCGGTGCCGCCGGACTGGTTTTTCATGGAGACGGTGGCGAAATCCACTACGGGTTCTACCCCACCAACGGCTCACTTCGGCTAACCCGTTTCGAAGGTCCCACCGTGTTCAACTGGACCATTCTTCAAACCGTTTCAAGTAAAGCTTACAAACCAGGGGAATGGAACCGAATCCGAGTTAGTCTTGGCGAAGATGGGCAGTTGGCTTGCTCGGTAAACGACACAGTCGTGATTGATCTCGTGGACAAGGGCTTGACCAAGGGCCGAGTCGGACTATGCAAGTTTCGCCAACCGGGAGCAGAGTTCCGAAGATTTCGCATCGCGAAAAGTCTTCCCGGAAGCGAGATACCCGAAGGGCTTGTCAAACTTGTTAGACGTATCGTTCGTAATTTGGAGGATAATAAAAAGCTTGGAAGCAAAGAGTTGAACTCTCTGGTGTCTATTGGAAAACCAGCGTCGGAAGTGTTACTGGAAAAAGCTGAAGAGCTTGAGAAGTCCGCCTCTCGCGTCAGGCAGTTAGCCGAAGAGGTCCGCGAGCGGGCAGTGATCGAAGAACTCGCCTCCTCTCTTCAACACGAGGACGAAAAATCAGTAGACCTCTTTCGTTGCGCCCTACTCATCGCACGCCTCGACAATGAAGATTTCGATCCAGAGATTTACCTCCGACGCATTGACCGGATCGCCCTAAAAGTAAAAAAAAGCTTCCCCCAAAAAGCATCCGGTGGCCAAAAGTTGAAAATATTGGTCCGCCACCTGTTCGACGAACTTGGCTTTCACGGAAGCACTCTTGACTACTATCACAAATCCAACAGTTACCTCAACGAGGTCATGGACGATCGCGAAGGCTTGCCAATAACTCTTTCGGTCGTCTTAATCGAATTAGCCGAAAGACTCGACCTGCCCGTCACCGGCTTGGGAATACCAGGACACTTCCTCACCATGTATCGAGAAGACAAAGTGGGGAAGGAACCAAAAAAGATTGCTGAGGAAATCCTCATCGACGCCTTTGAAGGGAAAATCGTCACCCGTGAGGAAGCTTCCGAATTAAGTGGAGTCCGGCTAACGGAAGAAGATTTCAAACCAGCAAGAAAACGTGACATCATCACTCGAATCCTCCGAAACCTAATAAACGTATCCGAACGCGAACGAGACTCGGTTTCGCGTCTTCGCTACCTCGACGCCACAATCGCCATTGAACCGACTGACACTTACCTGAGGGCCATGCGGGCTATGATTCACTACGGGGAAGGACGTTTTCAGCAAGCGCTCTCAGACATCGAATTCCTAATCGAGAATAACCCCGAAGGCCCCGAAATGAAACCTCTCCGAGAAATTCGCGACCGATTGAGAGCTCAGGCAAAAGAATAATTACTCAATATTGTCCACATCGCTCTCTTCGCCTTCTTCACCATCCGGCCCCAGAGAGTAAATTCGGGCTCCGGACCTACCGTCTTCTCGAGGGAATTCGTAAACGTATTCGTTACCCCAAGGATCCTTGAAAGCGACGTCTTTCCCCAAGACTTGGGCAAACCAAACGAGAAGCGCCTGTTTGTCGCCATGGCTAGCTTTAGGAATGGCGGCGGGGTCAAAATCCAGTAATTCGTATTCAATTAAGTTTGGATTCAAAGTAGGTTGGTAAGGTGGAATCTGCAAACTCCCCTTCTCATTGTGAAAGCCAGCCAAGGACAAAAACAGGCATTCGGCCTGTGTACAAATCCCCTCCGGGCAATGAGGGTAATCACCATATCGAGTCTTGTAATCGAGAACCGAGGCTCTCAAAAGCTCAACATCCACCTTGGCCCTCTTCCGAGCTTGGTTATCCATAACGTAAGAAGTCGCTCCGAAAATGATCCCAATCAAGATGCCGATAATCAAAACAACCACCAGCAACTCCATTAGAGTGAAGCCTTTACTTCTCTCTTTAACTTTCATCAGGCTCCGATTCCGTAGAGAAACCTAACTTGAGGAGAACCTCTCGCATCTCGACTAAGTCTTCGTCCTCAAGAGCCAACTTCTTGTATTTAGCATCCAGTTCCACCGCAGCCAAAAGGTAACGAAGGGCTGTCTTAATATCTCCCTTCCGGCAAGAGTAACACGAGAGATTGTACTTGATGCAGGGGTCATCAACATGCCTTTTTTCTGCATCAAGAAGAACCTCGCGTGCGGACTCCATCGATTCGCTGCGACGCAACGCATAGGCTTCGGCAATCCACCATTCAGAAGCATCCGGGTATTGGTGGCGAAGTATACGAGCAGTTTTCAGCATCGAATTCCAATCCTCCGCATCCTGCCGCACGGCCAAGTTCATAGTGAGAACATCACGCCCCAATCGATCTTCGGGAGAAATTTTAGACAATTCTTCTTCCGCGTCCTCGTACATCTCGAGGATGCGAAAACCATTGGCTCGTTGCATGCGAACTTTGGTACCAATGGGAGAACATGTCTCATTGCCGTGATTGTTGGCTTGGTCAAATCCCTCAGTCATATCTTTCATTCCTTTTAATGTAAAACAACTCCAACGGGCAAGGAGTAAGACAAACTATTCTCTTCGCTTTGACACCAACAACAGTGTGTGCCTGAATATTAAATCTATGAAAGCGGATTCGCAAGGCAAGTTAACGGTCATGATCTTGGCAACTCTGATCGTTGGTTGCGAAAGACGGACTGAAAATCACCCGAACTCATTAGCTCCCGAAAACGCTCCCAAAGCCAGCGAGGAACCCGATGTAAACGCAACAAACCGCAACGAATCAAACACCACGGACTTAAGCCCGGAAGAACAAAAACAAGCCCTCGACGGAATTCTAACTCATCTGGATGAAGCTAAGGAGCGAGCGGGACTCGATGAGGAAACGCTATCCACTTTCGGCTCCGTAAACTATGCAAATGGCGGCAAATACGTCGGTGGGTTCAAGAACGGGAAAAGGCATGGTCTCGGATCTTTCGTGTTCGCGAACGGCGACCGGTTCCGAGGCCATTACGTGGAAGGAAAACGCGAAGGATACGGCACCTATGAGTTCACTTCGGGAGAACGATACGAAGGTTATTTTCATAATGGAAAGTATCACCACTGGGGCCTTTACTTTTTTAAGAATGGCGACAAATACTTCGGGCAATACCGGCACGGCACG
>JABHOU010000448.1 GCA_018695085.1 Opitutia bacterium
CGCTTCTCCAGCATACCCTTGAGAAAGGTTAGCTTGACGGAGGCAGTAATGTTCTTGGTCACATGACGAATCGTCATCTTTCCCTTGGCCACACCAATAAGATGTATCCCATCCTTTCGCACGTTCTCGATTTCAGACAAGACAAACTTGATTTCAGGATACTTCTTAACGTCCATCCACTCCTCGCCATGGATATGTTCCTTGAGAACTGGATTGCCGACATGGAGACTGGCGGCGTCTAGGGTAATGAAGCCGGATGCGGCCCCTGGAGAATCGGGGTCGAACTTGACGATGCCCGCGACACCTTGACCGGATCCGTTGATCGACTCGAGCGGAGCATCCATCTGAAAAATGACGTTGTTTACGTTTTTCGGATCCTTGAAGTCGAAAGTGATGGCCTTAGCAGACAAGAAGGTGGAAGTGGCTAAAGCGGCGAGAAAGGAAAAAGATTTCTGAATTGTTTTCATTGCTTGGAATCGTTGTTGAAATTTACGGGTTTGCTTGTCGAAAAGATAGAAAAGAAAGGCCCCATAGCAAAAGGGCAAGAACCAAGGAGAGAATAGGTGTTTCTATTCCTGAGACGAAACGATCTTCCCAAACGATTTTTTCCTGAGTTCCAAGCTCGGGCAGACCTTCGACAATCGGTATTTCAAGCCGGTTTTCCACGCTCGTTTTCCAAAGGCCCGGCCGTGCTCCGTGATACCACCAAAGCCCTACCCCAAAGCACAATATCGCTAGGGATAGTGACCGAAGGAAAATTCGACCGATAGGCACGGCATCTTCACTCATGCCCGAGGATGAGCCTGCCCGTGCACTTGTTTCAACCGAGCCACGGTGACGTGAGTGTAGATCTGCGTGGTGGACAAATTGGCATGCCCGAGAAGCTCCTGTACAGAACGCAAGTCTGCACCGTTGTCCAGCATGTGAGTAGCATAAGAGTGGCGGAGTTTGTGAGGGGTCAGGTCGTCAGGCAATCCCGCCATGCGTAGGTACTTTTTCAGCATAATCTGGACCGAACGAACACTCAAACGTTTACCCGCGCGATTCACGATCAGGGGAGCGCCAACAGAGGCATCTTGAGCAAACTCACTTCTGAAATGGCGAACGCAATGAACGGCATTCTCGCCTATCGGACACAGACGTTCCTTATTTCCCTTGCCTGTCACGCGAGCTGTAGCCCTTCTGAGATCAAGATCACCGTAGTTCAATCCGACCAATTCACTTACCCGTACACCACCGCCGTACAAAATTTCCAAAACGATCCGATCGCGCCACGCAACAAAAGGTTCCAAAGCGTCGGTTTCGATGAGTTTGATGGGCTGAGACAAGAGGAGATCGGTCTGCGTCTCGGTAAGAAACTTCGGAAGAGCCTTTGGGACTTTAGGCAAGGCAAGCCCCAGAAAAGGGTTTCGCTCGGTCAGTTTTCGCTCCATGCAAAACTTGAAGAACATTCGAATACCCGAAACGTGATTGCGAAGCGTTCGTCGTGAAAGGCGTCGTTGTTCCTCAACCAGATAGGAGCGAACAAAGGTTTTTGAAATGACGTTCAGGTCCCCTTGCCATTCTACTTCCGAGCGCAACCAAAAGAAAAAGTTGACTAGAGCATGACGATAGTTTCGTGCCGTGTAATCCGAGAGCCGCCGCTCTAACGACAGGTGATCAACAAACAAATCCACTAATGTCTCCTCCGGACAGCACTCGTCCCGCGGAGAATCAGTGGGTTCGCTTACTTGAGCCGTTCCCATGTCTCCACCGCCAAATCAAATAAGAACCAAAAGAAAATCACGAGAAAGACAATGCTCGCCAAACTCACGTAAACGCCGAAACCAGTCTCCGGCTTTCGAGGTTGCTCGGGCCGATAAGCGTCGGAAGTGTTGTCATAAGGAACATAGGGCACGACATTGTGCGTGCTTTCTCCACGATTTCTAACGGGTGTCTTGCGGCTCATCCTACGAAAAACCTAATCGCCACTCAGCTACGATGCAAGCGGAACTCTTTAGGCATTCCTAAGGAAAGCCACGATGCTAGGAATACATTCATCCGTCGCGTCCTCCAGAAGATAGTGCCCTGAATCAGCAAATGACTGTACTTGAAGATCGGGGAAACGATCCCGCCATTGGTCGAGAAAATGTTCACTGAAGCAAAAGTCGCGCAAGCCCCAGCAGGCCATCTTGGGAGTGCCTGCGAATCGACTAAGCTTGTTTTCGATGTCCGCGACAAGAGGTCGGGTCGGATGGTTTGCTTCATGAGGAATATCACGGACGAAACGCCAAACGGCAACGCGATTGGCCCAAGAGTCATAGGGTAACAGAAAACCTTTACGAACGGCATTCGGAAGGGCTTTCACCACGGCCATGCGGGCGGCCAAGCCCGAAAACGCATTCAGTCCGCGAACTAGAAAGGCCCCAAGAACCGGTAGCCGACAAAGTAAAATGCGCTTGGGGACTCGAGGTGAAAGGAAAGCCGCGGTATTCAAAATCACCAGACGGTCCACTAACTCAGGCACATCACGAAAGGCTCCAAGACCGATCGTACCACCCCAATCGTGAACGACGAGACGCACCTTGTCTATACCGAGTCGATCCAGCAAGGTTCGCAGGTTGCCAATGTGACTGGAGAGATCGTAAGGAAAGGAACAGTGGGAGGGTTTGTCGGAGAGACCGCAACCGAGGTGATCAGGGGCAATGCAGCGGTCTTCTTCCCTTAGGGCAAGAATCAGTTTGCGATAAAAAAAGGACCAAGTGGGGTTACCATGCAGCATGAGTATTGGTGGACGGACACCTTCCCCTTCATCGAGGTAATGCAAGCGCCAACCACCTTCAAGCTCTAGGAGTTTACCCTTAAAGGGGTATTCTTCTCGAATGTCGGCGGGTAGATTCAATTGGTAACGGAATGGATGATGCAGGAAAGACCGCTGCCGATTCCAAGAAAAGCGGCGGGATGGCCCGACATTGCCTTCCCTGCCTCGCAAGCGAGCGAATACGTGATGGGGAGAGAGACGGATCCGCAATTCCCAAGAGTCTCGAAACTGGAATAGTTTTTCTCCGGATCAAGACCGATTGACTCAAAAACGGCTTTGGTGTGAGCACGACCGACTTGGTGCGTGATGATCAGTTCCGGCGTATCGGGCGTCCAACCCGTGTGATGGGAAAATTTATCCCAAGCTCGAGTCGCCACAGCAATTCCCGCATGCAAAAGTTCTTCCGAATCCGTCTGCATTTCTAGAGCGTCTCCGGTGGAATCTCCTTCGCAGAGATCATTGTGAGAAGTATCGGTCTCCACCACACCTCGCCCGATCAAGGGAGCATCCTTGTCGTCGAGGAGGTCGCGATGCACAATAGACCAAGCAACGGAACCCGCTCCAATCGTGAGATTGGCAAAGAACGGTTTGATCGTTTGGCGATCGAGGTTACGCTCATTGAGTATCTCGATGGTTCTATCGACAAGGGGGCGACCATTCTCTCCCGCGACGATTACGGCACGTTTAATCTGGCCACTTTCAATTAGCCCTCCCGCAAGAATCAAGGCATTGAGAAACCCCAAGCAGGCATTGGAAACATCGAGGATTTGGACATTCGAACCGAGTCCCATTAGACGATGAACGTAAGAGGCAGTAGCAGGTTCAAGCCGATCTCGACATACGGCGGAATGGATCAAAAGATCTATCTCTTTTGCAGGAACACCCTTGCCCAGCAACGCATTACCTGCTTCCGCGGATGCTTGGGATGCAGAGAAACCTTCTGACCAGAATCGGCGCTCTCGAATCCCTGTCATGAGCTCGAGTCTTCCTTTTGGAAGGTTCAGGCGTTCGTAAAGAGGCGAAAGCCGATCCTCTATCGCCTCGGAAGTAACCACATCGGGAGGAAGAGCATAGGCCATGGCCTCGATCGCGACATTCGAAAAATCCATGATATAAAGAGTTGCCCGCTAAATCAGGGAAGGATCAAAGTCGTTGCAATTGAAAAGCCATGAAGAATCCACTGATCAAACATCCGTCTTCATGACTGACTTGACCACTTCCTTGTCGAAGTAGTTGAA
>JABHOU010000449.1 GCA_018695085.1 Opitutia bacterium
ATCCTTCCGACGAATGGCATAGACAATGCCCGCATCTTTGGGATTACGCCGGACGACGGAAAGAATTTGGTCGAATCCATCTCCCTGCCGGGGGTAAAACTTGTAGGTCAGGTTCGGCCTGTCCACGGACCCGATCACGAGTTCGGAATCTCGCATTCGCAGGCGATCCCGAATATCGTCGATTACCCTTGGAGTGGCAGTGGCCGTACAAGCGAAAAATGGTATTTCCGACCATCGTTCCCTCAATTCGCCCAAGGCGAGGTAATCGGAACGAAAATCATGCCCCCATTGACTTATGCAATGAGCCTCGTCGACTATGACCATACCAATTTCCAATCCCGAGATCAATTCTTCGAATCCTTCGCCGCGCACCCGCTCAGGAGTAACGTACAGCATGGAAAGTTCTCCCCCTCGTAAGCGTCGTAAAGCCTCTCCCCGCGAAGCCGCATCCTGAGAACTGGCCAGCATTTCGGCAGCTACGCCATTTAGCTTGAGACCGTCCACTTGGTCCTTCATCAAGGAAAGGAGGGGAGAGATTACCAGATTCAACTTCCCATTGCAGATGGAAGGTGTCTGAAAACAGAGGCTTTTTCCGCCCCCCGTGGGCAATACGAGCAACACGTCGTGCCCCGCCAAGGCAGCCTCTATGGCTTCCTTCTGATTGGGATAGAGACGATCGAAACCCCAAGTTTCGCGAACGACTTCAAGATAGTTTTGCATGGATTGTTTAAAGAGACTTTCTTCGGAAAGCTTTGTCGGCAAGTCAAGGTAAAGGACTATTGCCAAGATCTTCCTTTGAAGCCTAATTACAAGCCATGTTACGGGGACTCATTATTGCTGCGATCTCCACAGAGCGTGAATGCCTGCAAAACCCGAAAGGTAATCGACGCCCCATTCGTTCGCGAATGCCCGGCCTTAACTTGCGAAAAGTCATAACCATCTCTTCCACGATGCTTTTTCGAGGGGAACTAGATGCTCTCAAAGAAGAAACCAAAGCCGCCTTCGCTGTGCCTGAAAAGTGATTGGTCGACTAACGCCATTTTTCCTTCCTCTCGCTGTCGTCGCCTTAGCCCAAGAGGATGAGCTGGAACCGATAGAAGTTCTGGGCATTGCGAGACCCGCGAACAGTGCGGAAAGAATTATTTTCGATCGTCAAGACATCGACGCATCACCAAGCATACATTTAGACGATCTCCTCCGATCCAATCCATCGTTCTCCACCTACCGTAGATCCGGTTCAGGTATTGCCCACCCCACAAGCCAAGGAGTGTCCCTAAGAGGGGCAGGAACCAGTGCGACCTCACGTTCTCTTGTCCTACTAGACGGAATACCATTGAACGATCCGTTTGGTGGCTGGGTCCGCTGGAATCGCTTCTCTCTCCCAGAACTAGAAGCCGTCCGCTTTGGGCGAAAAGGCGCCTTTGCCTCGTCTGCAGGAAGCATCGAACTTCAAAGTCGTCGTCCCACGGACAAGCCAATCCACCACCTTGGCCTTGCTGGCGGAGATGTCCAAGGTTTCTCTGCAAATGGTTTTTCGGCAACTGGCACCAATCGAAAAAATTGGGATGCCTCCGCAAGTTTTCGCATCGAGGACTTCGCCGGGCACCGCGTTGTTCGGACCGACCAACGCGGTCCCATCGATGAAGATGCATGGAGTCGTATACAATCCGGACGCACCACCATGTCTCATCAACTTTCCTCCGGACGCCTTGTCGCAACTTTCGGCGGTTTTACCGAGAAGCGAGGCAACGGTACACCACTGGGTCGCAACCAAGCCGATGGTTTCGATTGGTCCTTGGGACTGCAGGGCGAGGTCTCACGCACTGTGCTGTTTGGCCAAGAACGGGAGTTCTCCAGCGTTTTTCCCACCGTCACCGGAATAAAGGCAGAGCGAACCTCGGAAAGAATAGCCCTCGACCAATACAGCGTCCCTGCATCCTCGTTGGGCTTCGTTCATGAAAATTCCATTGATGCCGAAGAACACGAATTCGGCTTCACGGCAATGATTCTACGAAGAGAAGGTCACACAAACGAAATCAACAAGTTCACCGACGCCTACAGACACGCAGGTGGTCGTCAAACCCAAATCGGTCTTTCGCTCTCCGACACATGGAACCCCGCCGGAGGTTGGAATCTGTTTGCAGCTTTGAAGGGAGAATGGTTTCATGACGACGAGGGTATCCGCAGAGGGTGGAAAACCTCCAATGGCGAATTTTCCATTCGTGAGGATTTCGAAGTCGGAGGTTCATTCGACATATCGAAAGCTTTCTCCGAAACGATCGCTGCCCGAGCTTCCTTACGGTCGCATGTCCGCCAACCCACCCTGAACGAGTTGTACCGACCCTACCGAGTGGGTGCCTTCTCCGTGGCAGCCAACGAAAACCTCGCCACCGAACGCATCACGGGAATCGGAATAGGTCTGGATTGGCAAGTCACTGAGCGTATGTCCGCCTCCCTCGGTCTTTTTCATGACCAGCTAAACGACTCCGTGGCCAACGTTTCCGAACCAAGCAACCCCAACGACGCCACCCGCCGCAACCTCGAGAAAGCAAAGGTCGACGGTCTCGAACTGTCGGTCGAACATCTGCTCACAGAGGAACTCTCCTTTCGATTTCAAGGTCTGCTCATGGATTCGGAGGTAAGGAGTTGCCCCGCAAACCCGGGCCTCGTCGGCAACCGCTTTGCCCAAGTCCCGAAGCGTCGATCCACTGCCTCGCTACTCTGGTCGCCAAGTCTGTGGGAACTGCGCCTAGATGCTCGCCACGAATCCGAACGCTTCGACGACGCTCGCAATTCACGCTTGCTAGACAATTGCTTCAACCTCGATCTTTCTCTTTCAAAAATGTTTTCGAAAAACACCCGTATATTTCTTACGGTAAACAACATATCGGATGAGGAGATTGAAACCCTCCGTAATGCCGAAAATATCATTTACGTCGAAGCTCCGAGAAACTGGTTGGTCGGTTTAGATTGGAAATTCTGAATTGTATTCCATAAATTTAGAGACGAGGGATCGTTTCTCTGAAAGCAATGGGATGGGTGTAGCCTTCCTTCCGTGAGAGAATATTAAAAAAACGCTGCTTTCGAAGTCTGAGAACAAATTAATCTTTTTTTTAGAGGTTTATTGTAACCCATCTTTAGTTCCCGCTGTATGCATTCAGATGACATTCATCCATTATGGAGCTTTCTCAAGAATTAGGTTTGAATAAAAGCTTGAAAGGTCTATATTTTACATTCAAATTAATCTTTTGGCTGTAAGGCTCTTCATGACACACCTTTGACACGAATAAAGCAATGAACCACAGACACTTAAGCTATCTTTTTCTAGGATCAATCTTTCTTGCAATCGCAACTATCTCTGCAACAGCTCGTGATTTTTTGTCGGCGAACGGTCAAAAGTTGTCCGGGGAGGTGATAAAGTACTACGGCGACTATGTGCTCTTCAAGCGGTCGGAGGACCATCAACTTTTCCGATTCAAAATGGAAGTTCTTTCCGACAAGGACCAAGCATTCGTCAAAAACAATTTTGCCCCGGATCGAGAAAGTCTGCCAACCTTGCCCAGCCCCCTTTCCACGAGAGACCTCTCAAAGTTTGCTTTGGGAATAGACGGTCTTGTGGAAGATCAACTTCGTAAATTTCGTCAACGCCCAAACAAAACCATCGAAGACGAAGCTTTTTTGCGGCGTGCCTATTTGAGAATCGCGGGACGAATCCCCTCCTTGGAAGAAACGCAAACCTTCCTCAAAAACGGACGACGGACTACAAAGAGGCAAGAACTGGTCGATCAGCTCCTCGCTTCCGATGGATACTCCAGCCACTGGTATCACTTTTGGGCCGATATTCTTCGAGCTAAAGAACGAATGCAGGGTGCAGCGGGCATGTCGGGAAAACCATATGTTGCCTTTATCAAGGATTTCGTCCGCACCAACAAACCGTACGATCAATTCGTCAGAGAATTGTTGTCATCCAAAGGACCTGTCTGGGAGAAAGGCAATGGAGCGGTCGGATATTATTTCCGTGACCGAGGTATGCCATTGGACAATATGGCTAACACAGTAAGGATTTTCTTGGGTACTAGCTTGGAGTGCGCCCAGTGCCACGATCACCCCTTTGATCGCTGGTCTCAGAAGCAATTCTACGAAATGGCCGCTTTTACGCACGGCGTCGGGGATGCTCGAAGAAAAGAGGGCACCGAAAATTTGGCCACCTTCAACAAACTTGTTAGAGAAAAGCAAAAGGAAGACCAAAAGCTTCGTAATGTGGCTAGAGGTATTCGAGACATCATTCAGTTTGGAGTAGATGATCCGGGCAAAGGAAAAATTCGTCTACCAAAGGACTATCAGTACGACAACGCCAAGCCCAACGACGAACTAGAAGCCCGCACGATTTTTGGTCTGGCCGTAGAACTCGATGAAAACCTCAAGGAAATTGGATCCCGAGAAGCCTACGCCAATTGGCTCGCATCCGATGCAAATCCTCGATTCACCACCGTCATTGCAAATCGCCTGTGGAAGCAAGTAATGGGCATTGGGTTGATAGAACCCGTCGACAACATGATGGACGACACAACGGCTACCAATCCGGAACTTCTAGAATATTTAGATAAGCTTATGGTGGCCCTCGATTACGACATCAAGGAGTTCCTAAGAGTCCTCTACAACACTAAGACATTTAACAGAGCTTCTCCCAAGGAGCAATATAGCCTTTCTTCGGACACGCCTTATCTCTATCCGGGACCGATTTTGGAACGTATGACGGCGGAGCAAATTTGGGACTCCCTCTTGGTGCTTACCTATCCCGATATCGATAAGCGAAAAGTAAAAGAAAACCCCGCCGAGTATGAGCGCTTTGATCGCTATTCAGAAATGTCCGGCGAGGAACTTTTGGCGGAAGCCATGTTGATGTCCACCGGCGGCAAGAACATGATGATGAACAAGGATGACGGCAAGATGGCTGCCAAGGCGGGTCCTGCTGAAAACATAAATTGCCCTATTAAGCCGGGGCGTGCCGTCGATCCTGGGATCACGGTCGTTAGCGAAGGAAAAACCATCGCCTTCTGTTGCAACGGTTGCAAAAACAAATTTATGGCTAATCAAGCTGCGCCAAAACCGAAAAATGGATCAAAGGCTACCGCAGGCAAGAGTAATGGGATGATGGATGGTGGAGTAACTTATGTTAACGCAAGGGAGGCACGAGCTTCAGAAATTGGATCGCCCGCTCCAGTTGGTCATCTAATCCGCGAATTTGGTGGTTCTGATCGTGAACAAATCCAAAATAGTCATCGGGACGCCTCGGTTACTCAGGTTCTATCCTTGCTTAATGGCTATGTGGAGCAAAAGATTCTGAAAAATAAAAAATCGATAGTTCTTCAGAATCTTGGCAAGGTAGAAAACATGGAAGACAAAATAGACACCATTTTCTACACAATATTCAACCGAAAGCCCGACGCAAGAGAGGAGCGGGATTCAAAGGAATTCGTTAAGAAATTCGGAGACGATGCATACCCGGATCTTATCTGGACGCTTGTAAACAGCCACGAATTTATCTTTGTACAATAGATTTTCGTCCCACCCATTTTATAATAATAGTGAATCCGAAATACAGCCATGAAACAACTGATACGCAATTTTGACGACCTTGGTAGACGCCAATTTATCGCACATGCAGCAAAAGCTTGTCTTGGAGTAGGTCTTCTACCCATGCTTGGAGACAAAGTTAGTACTCCGCTTAATGCTTTAACTCCTGGAGTTCGTCATGCTACCGCACGGTATGTTATTTACCTCAATATGGCAGGTGGCATGACCCATCTCGATACGCTCGACCCGAAGCCGAACAACCCCAAGATGCAAGGACCGACCAAAGCCGTGCAAACAAGTGCGGACGGGGTCATTCTGGCGGAGAACTTTGCGAAAACTGCAGCGCACATGCATAACGCAGCCGTAATTCGTTCCATTTCCACCAACCAAGGAGCCCACGAGCAAGCTGGTTATCTCATGCACACTAGTTATGTTAAGCGTGGAACTATAGTGCACCCTACCTTTGGTAGCTGGGTAGCCAAGATGTCTGGGCAAATCAACCGTACGATTCCCATGAACGTTCGCATCGGGGGAGGCAGTAACGAATTAGGTGCAGGGTTCCTGGAATCTCAATTTGGTCCACTTCCCATCGGCAATCCAAAGGCGGGTCTCGCCAACAGTAAAATGGCAGACTATTTGAACGAAGACCGTTTTGGTCGCCGCTTGGCTATGGCGGATAAAATGAACACAAAATTCAGCGACCGATTTCCACAAAAAAAGGTTCGAGCCTACACCGATCTTTACAAGGATGCGGTTAAGCTTATGAGAAGCGAAGACCTTAAAGCTTTCGACATCGCGCAGGAACCTGAAAATGTTCAGGAGTTTTATGGTAAATCAAATTTTGCCCAAGGTTGCCTACTCGCCCGGCGTTTAATTGAAAACCAAGTTCGTTACGTTGAAGTTACTCGAGGCGGTTGGGACACCCACGACGAAAACTTTGATCGGGTTGGTGAAAACTGCATGGAAGTCGACCAAGCTCTTAGTGCATTGCTGTACGACCTTGAACACCGCGGACTGCTGAAAGAAACTCTTGTCGTGCTCACCTCCGAGTTTGGTCGCACTCCCGAAATCAATCCCCGCAATGGCCGTGATCACTGGCCCAAAGCTTTCTCCGCCCTTATGGCCGGGGGTGCAATCAAAGGCGGCACGGCTTATGGAAAAACTGATGAGAACGGCAAAGAAGTGGCCGAAAACCCTGTCAAACCACCCGACTTGAATGCCACAATCGCCTACGCTCTTGGATTACCGTTAAACGAAATTCAATATTCGCCATCCGGACGGCCGTTCACAGTAGCGCACAAAGGCGAACCTATCCTCGACATCCTAGCTTAGGCCAGTCGAGCTATACATCATACCGATGGCGAAGCATATCGCCACCTTATCAGTCGCAGTCATATTGTTGGTTGCAGGAACCTCGGTGATGGCCTTAGAGCCTTTTCGCACATTCAGCACTGTGCAAGGTCACTCCATGACAGCACGCTTCATCGGCTTTCAGGGCAACCAAATCTATATCGAGGGACAAGACGGTCAACGCTTCGCCCTACCCTACGAATCACTATTACCCGAAGACCAGCGTTATTGCAGTGATGCCGTAAGCAAAAAACGTGTCCAGCAAGGCGTCCCTACTGCCGCCCCGGCACCTGCTCAGCCCAAAGAACCTGTTCCGACTACTCCAAGTAATCCTCAAACAGATCCAGTAGTTGCACCCAACTCCAGTCCTAAGCCTTCCCCTCTCCGTTCAGGGTCATTTTTCAAGCATAAGATAGCCCCCTTGGGAGTGGACCCCAAAAGTACGACCACTGGCGGCGGAATGCCCGCACCCGGTGAACCGATTGATTTTCAATCTCATGTACTTCCCTTGCTTCAAGAGCGTTGTACGGATTGCCATGGAGCTCCCTTCGAAAAGAATGGACGCACCATAACTCCCAAAGCAGGACTGCGTCTTGATACCTTCGAAATGGTGCTAAAAGGCACTCTCGACGGTCCTGTTGTCACGCCGGGCAAAGTCGAGGAAAGCGTCTTGATCGAACTGATAACTCTGGATGAGGACGACTCCGATATAATGCCACCGAAGGGGGGCAAACTTACACCTGAACAAATAGGCGTTTTCACACGCTGGATCGAAGAGGGGAGTAAACCCAGTGCCACCGGAAGCGCAATCGCAGGAGGTGGATCCTTACCTGCTCCTGGTCAACCCGTGGACTATGAAACACACATTAAGCCGATTTTCGCGAAACGCTGCATCGATTGCCACGGCGAACCCTATGTGAAAAACGGGCGTACCATAAACCCAAAGGCAGGTCTGCGCTTAGACTCTTACGAATTCATCATGAAGGGCACTCTCGACGGTCCCGTGGTGCTCCCAAAAAACATAGCTGAAAGCACTCTTTACATTTTAGTAAATCCCGAAGAAGCCGACGACACTGAAATCATGCCGCCGAAGGGCGACCCGCTCGCTGCTGAGCAAATCGATGCAATCAAGCGCTGGATTTTAGAAGGGGCTCTTGCCACAGCTGCCGCTACCGCAGTCGATCCCAATGCCGTTCAAGCACCTACTGCTCCCGCATTTACAAATAGTTTTCAAAAATCCACTCCACTTGATGAACTTGCGAAAAGAGCACGACCAGTGGGGAAACCACAAATTGCAGCTGCGGAAAAAACAGGCGCATTCATTACGCCTCTGGCGGAAAAGCATTCGCTCCTTAGAGTCGAGTTCTCGTCCAACGCCCCCAATATCGATGATTCTGTGCTCCAAAGATTCAGCAATATCCGCAACAATATTTCCCATTTGGATTTATCTCGCACCAAGGTAACCGACCGCGGTTTGGGAGCTGTTCGGAGTTTCTACAACTTGACTTGGCTTAGCCTGAGAATGACATCTGTGGGAGACGACGCCCTCACTTCACTCAACAAATTACCATCACTCTGGTACATTAACCTCGTGGGAACCGAAGTTACCGACAAGGGAATTCAAACTTTGGCTTCCATAGCATCCCTCAAAGAAATATACCTCTGGAATTCAAAAGTTTCAGAAGATGGAGCAGCCAAGTTGCAGGCAGCGCTTCCGAACGCGAAGATAATATTCAGGTAAGATCGCCGGACGGACTGTTAACGTCGTTGGCAATCCTTCGTTTCAGGCTAATACATTCCGTTACGCGCAAGGTATCTCCATGACAATCTTGGCATAAAGTGACTATTTACTCATACACAATGAACTTCATTTACTTCAACGTGTATTTGATTAATTTGTTTTTTGTGTTTATCGGTAAATAATTCACATGCCCAAAAAAGATAACCTAACTGCCCAGGTTTCGGTTCTCCTAAGTGAATCGGAAAGAAAGATTCTGTCCAAGGAGTCCTTTCAAGAAAACAGGTCTATCTCTCAAATCGCCAGACTCGCCATTCAGAAACACATAGATGGCCACGAACACCCGATAAAGCCTGGCATTAATGGCTCGATCGAGGAAATCTTCACCGTTCTCGGGCGGCAATTAGCTAAGTCCACGGACATTCTGAGAAGTCTTCGTCTTATGCTGTTCGAGTCGACGATCAAAGGAGGCAATTATCTGGGAAGTTACGTTTCCGACAACGCGACTGAAATAACGGGATACGACAAAGAAGACCTTTTGGACGGTGATTTCTTCATTTCACGAATTCACCCGCAAGAGCGTAAACGTTTTATTACCGAGAGTAAACTTGGTCTCCAAGCAGGAACTTGC
>JABHOU010000451.1 GCA_018695085.1 Opitutia bacterium
GAACCAAAGATACCGTACTTGATAGGAATTCCGGCGACCAAGGCGTAAGCCATTCCTTGAGGGAAAGCCAATAGGGCAACGTTCAGGGCTGCTCGAAAGTCTCCTGAAAAGTCTTTTCGTTTATAGTTCCCCAATACTTGAGCGATGGGAAGCAATCGTATCCCGGGGGAAACGGCTGCAGGCAAATGCCCGTAAGCTCCAGACCTATTTTTTTTTGCCGCCATTAATAATTATCTCGCTCGGCAACTTAGCGATGACTCGAAATTCTCCAAGTTCTTTCGATCAAATGAAAAAAACAATTAGAATTCTCCTAAAGTTTTTACAGAGCCGGTCGATTCTCTATTATGCTGCATGGATGCGGCCTAGTTTGTTACATAGGTCCCGACCCGCAAGGAGGTAGGTCAAGACTGTTCAACCACACTTTCTCAAGGAGGAAGCATAGTGGCGACCATTACCTTTTTACACTCATATTCTTTGAGTGGAGATCTTGGGCAGCATCTACTTTTGCGGATGTCGCGTACGGCTCTCCACATAGGCGATTGCCTAACGGCTTTGCCGTGTGCCCGCAGATCCGGACACCCGTCCTGTGGTCCGCTCGGGCGAGCCTCGCCTGAATCACAAAGTGCCCGTTTTGCATGGGGTGCATTGAGTTCCTATGTCCTGCTTTTACTCTTTTGGAGCGAATGGACACTTTGTCGCACCCTAATGCCGCCCTCGTCTTTTCCAACAACTCTACAGTAACCCATTAACCAATTTATGTATTCATAACTGAGCAAGAGCTCCGCCATGAGGGCGGTGCCTACTCGCAGTCACCTGCAAACTATTTTCGAGACAAGGAAGTCTCTTCATGCCACTTAGCAATTTATTATCCGTATATACGCGAACATTCGGTTCGCTCAGTATGATCGGGGTTTTTACATCCCGACGCTTAACCTGTTGCGTACCCTGCGGACTGGAGGGAAGTGCATCTTTTTGAGGGCCTCGGTCGGAGAATTCAAAAACTATCTTTTCCAAATAAACCAACAACAAACTCATAAACCAAAATATGAACCTTACCTGATTTAGGGCTCCGCCAGGAGGGCGGCGCCCAATCATTTACTTACTAAATGTAAACCCTGAGACAAGGAGGTCTCGCTATGCAACTAACCAACTATGGATTCATCGAGTCCCGCGGTAACTATATCGCGGCACGATCCAACTACGAACGTCCTATGGAGCGTCTTTCCACGGGACTCAAAATCAATCATTCCCGCGATGACGTCGGGGCTATTTCCCAAACCGCCAGACAGCGGCTTGAAATCATGAATGATACAGCCTCTCGTCAAAACTTACAAAATGCCCGAAGCTACTTGACCATGCAGCAGGCCGGCTTGGAGCAAGTTCGAAAAACTTACACCAGAATGGAATATCTGGCACAACAAGCGATCGATCCAGTCTTGGGTGATGCCGATAGAGCGAAATACGATCTGGAGTTCCAGAAATTGGCCGGCCAGCTAGATGAGCTGATGGGCAAGAAATTCAACGGGTTGCGACTTTTCAATCAAAACATGGTTTGTGGAGATGAGTTGAACATACCCTTGGGCGAACTTGACTACAGGACAAGTGATCCTGGTCCAGATGGTTTAACAAAGAGATCGGTGACTCCTCAAGATCCATCGCTTGATCGTGACAATGTAATACAAACTATCCGCGGTCAAACACTTGACGTACAAGCCCCCGGAGGAACCCTTACTTTCAGCGTGAATTCTGGAACTGCGGGTGAAATCTACCGAGTGTTCATGGGCGGTCTGGAGCTTTTTTCCACTGGTCCCTCTTTCGCCGGTTCTGATCCTACGGTTGCAATCATGAATCAGTACAACTCGGACCCAACTTATCCCGCGGGTAGTCCTAGGCCCAATAATGCTCCCGCCGGCGCATTGCAAAGTACTGCTTGGGGAGATGACAGTTGGCTTACCTCGGGTAGCGCCACTAACGGGGACAAGGATACTTTTAAGATAAAGTTCGGGCCGGGTATTCCGACGACCTTCGAAATCGATTACGGAGCTTCCAACCCGAATGCATACAAGGGCAGCACGCCCCCCCCTCCGGGCGATCCTAAGTATTTCAATCAAGGGCCGGGGGCCCAAGGTCAGCTCGTAGCTGATGGTGGTGTGATCCGAACCGCTAATTTGCCATTTGGCTCGAAAAGTACAGAACTGACCCTTCATTTTGAGACTAAGTCAATAGGCGTTATTTCGGATGTTAAGTTCGAGCCACAGAGTGAAGCTTTGCCGGTGCCGCTAGATTCTCACCACAATGGAATGACTTTTGATGCAAAAGGTTTCGGTACGCTTAGCGGCCATTCCATTGCGACTTTGGACAAGGCTAAGGATACCTTGGATCATCTAGCTGGTAAAAACGGCTATTACGGAGAAATTAATTGCATAGCCAACGACCGTATGCCGGCCGTTGCGGCTGAAATGCGAAGGTTGGACATGAAAATAGCCGAACTCGAAGATCAGCATATGACCGGCGAGGCCACTTTGGGTCGCATCCAAGATGCCGATGTTGCTCAGGAAGCCACCAAGTTTGCCACGCAGTCTCTCAAGATGGAATTGGCGGCAAACATAATGTCCCGAGTGACTAGGCTTACCGACGTCCTGTTACCCCTGGCTACCCAACGAGCAGGGGGCTCCAGCTTGTGAAAAATAGTTTTAAACCGATATATGAACCTTACCTGATTTGGGGCTCCGCCAGGAGGGCGGCGCCCAATCATTTAATTACTAAATGTAAACCCTGAGACAAGGAGGTCTCGCTATGCAACTAACCAACTATGGATTCATCGAGTCCCGAGGTAACTATATCTCGGCTCGATCCAACTACGAACGTCCTATGGAGCGTCTTTCCACGGGACTAAAAATCAATCATTCCCGCGATGACGTGGGGGCATTGCGAAAGTCGGCCCTTCAGCGTGTCGAAAATACAAAAGTCGGGATTTTGCGCACCAACCTGCAAAACGCCTTGAGTTATACCAAGACTCAAGACGGCGCCTTGGAGAAAGTCGGGCGAATATACGAACGCATGGGGACTTTGGCGCACAAGGCGATGGATGTTACGGTGGACGATCAGTCCAGAAGTGACTTGAACGACGAGTATCAAATGTTGGAGGGGCAACTCTCTGGACTGTTAAGCGAAAAGTTCAATGGCATTTCCCTTTTCACTAAAGCGACTGGATGCACGGAACCTGAAGTGACGGAAATCGATGCCAACTTCGATGCTGGTTTAAACGAAACATTACCTGCAACTTTTCCCGCCTTCGGTGCAAAAACACAGGCAAACCCCGATCGATGGGTAACTACACAGGATGTCGAAACCACTGATGGAACTCTTACCTTGGACGTCAATGGAGGAAGGGTTTCCGAGAGGTATATCGTTCAGCAAGGGACGACTACGATCTTTGACACGGGTTGGTGGGCTACAGCTGGCAGTGCTTACGACAATGACTACGACCGATTCGTGATCGATTTCGGCAAGGGAAAAGATACCGCATTTGAGTTTGTTCCTCGAGATACTGGTAATAACACTAATGATAATACCCCGGACGGAACTTTTAATAACGAAAGTTTCAATAAAACTGGAGGCGTTGCTTCAGGCTACTTGTTACAACTAGGCGAAGGCTCGACGGCAGGTCTTCTTGGCAAAAAATATACAACGAGCGGTGGACCGTTGACTCAAGGTCAGGTTACCATAACGCCAGCTCCGGGAGACAGTACGGAGCTAACAATTGAGGTCCAATCGACGAGCTTGTTTCAAGCGTCTGCAGACTTCAAAGGCGTTAAGATAATCGAGCCCGTGGAAATTCCCGCCTTAGAAGTCGTTGTCAATGAAGAAGGCGAGATCGCTAGCTTCGAAGCTTTGGGCTTCAGCCGTCTATCCGGTACAGACATTAGTACCCGAGATAATGCGCAAGCCGCACTGGAACGGCTTCTGGGAGAGAACGGCGAAGCTACCAAGCACGGAGAAATTCACTGTTTGATGAATGGCCAAAGGGCTGAAATCGGTAAGAGCATGCGTCGCTTGGAGTTGGAAATCGAAAGACTTGAAAACAAAACGATCAGCGGAGAAAAAGCGGTCAGCCGAATAGAAGATGCGGATATGGCTCAGGAAGCCACCAAGTTTGCCACGCAGTCTCTCAAGATGGAATTGGCGGCAAACATAATGTCCCGAGTGACGAGGCTTACCGACGTCCTGTTACCCCTGGCTACCCAACGAGTAGGGGGCTCCAGCTTGTAATGAACAGTTATGAAATAGGAGACGAAAAAGAATTTCCGGCGAACTCATGATCGGGCATTGAAATTGCCCGCTTATGAGAGATCACCAGTTGAACTTAGCTCGTGCTGTTCACTGCACTGCCTGTCAAACCATATCCAATCTTTCCCAAGACAATCATCTTATAGAAATAAATTTAGCTAGGAATATAAATTCCCCTACCTGAAGGATTTATGAACGATGATTAGTAACCAAATTAACGCGCACATCGCCAGAGAGATGGGAACTTTGGATCGTGAGCATCGAGTTCACGTTAAAAAGCTCTCGACAGGCAAGCGCATACTTGCACCCGGAGACGATGCGGGTGGCCACTCCTTGGCTGTTAAGCACGGAAGCGCCGCAAGGCGAACTCAAGCGATACTGACCAATCTGCAAAATGTCTTTTCCTACGCCCAAACCCAAGACGGTGTTTTAGCTAGCGTGGGAAAGGTTTACAAGCGAATGGACGAACTTACCTCGATGGCGATGGATCCGACTAAAACCGATTCCGACCGTGCTTTATATAACAAGGAATTCCAAGAATTGCGCGACATGGCAGTTCGCGCTAACGGTGAGGAATTCAACGGCCTTCGCCTTTTCCGAGGCAAGCTGTACGAGCTTGTTGACAAGGGAATGAAAATCAATTGGACCGACTCGAAGGCAGAGGTCGATGCGCTGGACGCTGGAGATCCAAACAACACCTATTACTTGGCAACCATTACCTCTGAAACCGAGCAGGCGGAGGTTGGCCTACAGATCGGAGACGTTGGCATTAATGCTTGGCTAGGAGGAAATGATACGGCTGTTGAAGGGGAATGGAGATGGACCGAAGGCCCCGAAGGCCTAGAAGATGGAGGCCAAGGCAGGCAGTTTTGGCAGGGCAAATCCAATGGTTCTGCCGTGAACGGATCCTATGAAAACTGGGGCGGCGGTGAACCGAATGATTCTGGGGGCGAGGACTACCTTCAAATCAGCCAAGCGTCTAACCCCATAGCCTCTTGGAACGATTTGCCCGATACGAATACAGCGGGATCAACATATCAACCGGAAGGTTATGTCATGGAGGTTGACCAAGGAGACCTGAAGGTCGGGAAGGATCGAAACGGAGATACCTTTGATCTCAAGAACGTTGATTTCCAAAAGTATCTAAGTGAGACTGGATTATCTATCGACACCATGGCGAATGCTCAGGCTGCCACAGTTGCGATGAAAGGAGTTATAGAAAACATAGCCACCGCCAGAGCAATTGTGGGAGCAAACTTGTCTAGGGTTTCCGGAGAGATAGAAAACCTTCGCAGGATTGGAAATTCGTACGAGTCAGCTCTTTCTAGGGTGCAGGACTTGGATATGGCTTTGGAAAGCGGTCGTATGTCCAAAAAGTCGGTCAAGTTAAAGAGTTCCTCCGCATACCTTGCGCAGGCGAACGAGATTATGAATCCCAATCTGATTCAAGTCTTGCTCGAATAAATGAAATGTAATCATTCCCGCCTGAATGGCATAATGGGAACATGCAACAAAACCGGAATTGGCAGATCCCAAATTTACGGAGACTCTTTTTGCCTGTCGTCTAGAGTCACCAGTAGTTTTGCTTCCTGCCACTTAGAAAGGGTCGATTCATAACGTTCTCGCAGACCCAAGACCTCCCTTTCTCTTTTTTCCAGCAATTGAAAGCGAGGGTCGGATTTGCTTTCGGAAGAGGTTGCCTTTGCAATTGTCACAAGCCTGGCACGCACCTCGTTTCTTCTCATCGAGGTTTTAGAATAAGCTTCCTTTAGTGAGGTAATAACCGTTGTCAGCTCTGTTTCCAGTTTTTGCATCGCTTGCGCAATCTGGTGGTCTAGTTCTTCTCGGATGGCTTTGTTTTTTGCTTTTGCCGAATTACGAAACTTCCTCAACTGCTTGATTGTGTCAGAGAAATCGGCAAGGTTTCCTTTGTTGGAAAGAATGGACAGGGACGCTAAATTTTCTGAGGAAGCACCTTTTTCGCGGGCTTCTTTTAAGACTGACAACACCTCGACATGCTCTACTAGTTCTTTTTCGCATTGATCTCGCTCTGCTCGAAGGGAGATTTCTTCCACAGTCGCAACTGGCTCCGTCGACTGTCTCTGCTGAATCTGTCGACGAAGCTCCTCGATGTCCTCTTCTTTTCGCTGGAGGGAGAACACCAATTCTGCGACTGCCGGCAATAAGGGGGTTTGCGCAGATTCCTTATCAAGCATCTGGATGTGTGCTCGAGAAACGAGCTGACTCAATAATCTAGCCGCTTCGAGAGTTTTGCCGTGACACGACACCTCTATTGTTTCCGAACCATTGGAATCCTTTGAGGCTATCGAAAAAAGTGATCTGGTAAGAGCATCGTTTTCAAGGGCGATGGATTGATTCGAGAAGGGACCCAATATAACCTTCTTGGCGTTAGCGGCGGATTCAATCATTTGGGTGAGGTGCTGCAGGAAAGGCTTTCCGTCTAGGACTCGCCGATGCATGTCCAATGCCTCCCGAGGAGTTACGCCCTTTTTTCCCAAAGTTTTTTTTGCACGATATAGAAGTTTTGCTGTCGACATCTCCCGTCGCAGCAAGGGAGTCAAGGTACCCGTTTTGTCGGGCTCAAAATTTCTTTTTGCCATTATATCTCCCTTGGAAGAAGACTTAGAGTGCTTATTGTCGTTACCTAAATTAAGCGAACTGCTTGTCTGGCGGACGCTTTGAGTGGTCTTTTCGTTTTTTGATTTCGTTTGCACCATGCCAGCCCAGAAGAGCAGCACGGTTATCAAAATGAAAGCAAAGCTTAGGGCGGTTTTCACAAAATCAGATTACTGGTAGAAATGACTTTTCGCCAAGTAGATTTTTTCTTGCTTTTCGAGAATGCAAAGTGAGAGTTGGATTGCCTTTAATTGTGCAAACCATGTTACATGGTCAGTTTTGCATTGTTTGTCTTACAAGTTTTTAACATAAGAAATAAACAATATTGTATGTTTGACTCCTAAGAGGTTGTTGAGAGTAAATGCCTTATCTCTTCTACAGTTTAAAAGTATGTACTGATGAGCGATTCCGTTTCGGTCGAGTTTTCTCAACAACTTACGCAAATCCAGCGCAAGTTGTATTCATACATACTTTCTCTCGTTCCAAACAGAGCAGAGGCTGAAGATATATTACAGGAGTCCAATTTCGTTCTTTGCCGCAAGGCCAAGGAATACGATAGGGAGCGAAACTTTCAGGCATGGGCATTCCGAATAGCTCGCTATCAGGTTATGGCATTTTTAAAAACCCGGAAAAGAAGCAAGTTGATTTTTTCTGAAAGTATAGTGGAGCTTTTGGCGGAAGAATTGGAAGATAACTCTCGGTTTGAAAAAATGAGAAAGGCTTTGGCTTTTTGCCTTGATGAATTAAGCGAGAAGAGTCGTGCGGTTGCCAAACTTCGATTTGAGAGAAACTGCACTCTTCTTGAAATTGCAGAAAAATTAGGCAGACCGATGGGTACGGTTTCGGCCACTCTTTATAGAGTTCGCGTTGCACTTGCGCAATGTGTTCGCAAGAAGGTGGCTGAGGAAGAGGCTGCGGAACTTGCCTAAGAAAAAGTTTAATTTGCAAAATGCACACTAACAAAGACTTGCGACTTCTCGACCGCTTGATTCGAAAAAAAATGCAAGATTTGGCGACTTTTGGCTAATTATATAGTGAACGACGCTCTGTTCAGAGAACCCTTACAGTCATAATTTATGCCAACTACCTCTAAAGCTCTTCAAGATTTGGATCGTTTGATCATCCAACTATTCGACGAGTCCCTGCCTCCAGCCGATATAGAAATCTTAGAGAAATTAATTCGGGAAAATCCGTTGGCTCGTAAGCGTTACACAGATCTCGTAACTTTGGAATCGATGCTACATTGGGAATTTGCAGGAGTTGAGTCTGATGTTAACACTTTGCGTGCTACGCCATTAATCGATTTCTCTTCGTGGTTGCGTCCCGCCATTGCTCTTGCCGCATGTTTCATTGCGGCTCTGTTTGGTTGGTGGGTTATCGATCAAGATGTTCCTGTTGTGGATGCTGAACATGAAATAGTATCCCGACCGTTGTCGAATGATGGTGTTATTACTAGGACGAACAAGTCCTCTGAGGAGCGACAACCCGATTTGAACATGGACGCCCTCGTTGTTGCCAAGGAACACAACACGATTGTTTTTGGTTCAGAAACTAGCAAATTGTTTGTTTCGTCCATTAAGCCGTCTTCGACTGTGAGCTTGGCCCGACAGGATCGAGAAGCTCTACTTGATGCAGCCTATGGTCTTGAGATTTTGGAGAGCGGACAAGGTTTTGGCGAAGGTGGTTATGTTGAAGTTAAGGAAA
>JABHOU010000453.1 GCA_018695085.1 Opitutia bacterium
GTACACACCAAAACCGTAAGAAATCGTCATGCCGATGAGAGCGGAGATAATAATATTCCAAGACAGTCGCCTGCCTCGTTCTTCAGGGGCGTAGTTACGACTGTAGACATGAATCATCAAGCTTGGTAATTGAGCCACGCAGAGTTGAGCCGCGACAAGGAAGAACGTGAAGCTAACAGCGCCTTCGGCCACGACCGCACCAGCTATGGAACCTGCGCACAATACCATTAGGCACGCTCCAAAGGTCGTCACGTTCATACGAGACCGAGCGGCAATTCCCATTACCCAAGGAACAATCAACAAACCTGCCGAAACCGCGCCCGAAAGCAGGCTTTTCCAAGTTTCCGAAGATTCGAAGGCTCTTATGGCAACCAATAGTCCGAAGGTGGAAAATCCTGTTTCCAGAACACCAGTCATGGTGCTCCGAAGCAAATCGTACCGAAAGGTAAGTCGTGCAGTTCCATCATTTGGATTATCTTGTTTTATTTTGTTCATTCGAATGTTCAATTTCCAGACTTTAGATGAAATTTTGCTATAGAAAATACCCGATAGGTTTCAGAAGCAAGAAAACCGAGTCATGAAAAATAGGGGTTCAGCAGTTGCCCTAGTTGAATCCTATCATGAAAAGGCCGATTCCCCGTAGTCACGTCAACCGCAGTGGAATATTGGCGGGAACCGTGGAAAGCGGGAGTATGCGAACCTCTGGCACGCTTCTTTATCTTTCTGATCGGGCTGTTCGCGGCATGATGGAAGACCCCGAGCACTTTCCCGAAATATTTGCTCCCGACTCTCGAGTTCGTTTTTCGGGTTCAGAAAAACACCATCTTTGGATTGAAACTGCCTACGATGCCTTGACCAACGCCGAATGGCTTCTGAGGGAGACTTTTGCCAGTTGGAATGGAGGCGGTTTAAGAGAAAAATCAGCTGCAAAATTTTTCTTCGAACGCTTTTTCGGCTTCTTCGTCTCCGATGAGGATGATCTCACCATCTTCGGAAAAAGTATCGTTTGGGGAAGGGGTGATGACGGTTTCCTTCATGTTCTTAATGGCAACAATGCTGCACCCAGTCTTTTCTCGTACATTGCAATCCTTTACGGACACACCTACGAGGGCGGGGGGGGTCTTCTGACTGAAAACATCTAGACCTTCCGTGATCATGAGGATTTCGGCTCGGTTGAGAAGGTTGAAGAAAGTGTTTGCGCCCATGTGGTCCTGCGACATGACAAAGTCAGCTCCCGCTCGGTGCAAGGGTTCCACGTTGCGGTGAAGAAAGGCTCGTGTGATGATTTGAATGTCCGGACGAAGTTTTCGGCAATAGATGGTGAGATAGATGTTAGTTTCATCACTGTGACTGGTGATCACGACGGCAGGAGCTTTGTTTATTCCGGCTCGCTCGAGGACAGAGCGCTCGGCAGCATCGCCAAGTATGGAATCCTTTACTTTACTGGCCTTCACCTCGTCAGTCTCGACGACCCGATAAGGTATGTTGGTTTCCTCTAGTGCGGAGGCAGTTGCTCGACCTACGCGTCCCGCGCCGATGATGATGACAGGCGAGTTGTTGGTCTCGTAGTGGCAAAATTTTTCATCGTAAACCGAAAAGTTGCTTTTTGTTCCGGCAAGAAGAAGGACGGTATGATTTGTCAATAAAGCATCGGGATCCGGGCTATCGAAGTGACCCCGTTCCCACATGCCAACGACATTTACGCCAAAGTCTTCACGAAGGTCGGTCTCCTTAAGTGTTTGACCCACTAATGGAGTGCCGTGAATAGTTGCTTCTGCGATGAGAACTTCATCGAAAGATCCTATTACGTGGGTACGTGTATCCGTGCAGGAAATCCGGCGGGCAAGAAAGGTTCCCATTTGCTTGGCGTTGTGAATGACGTGGTTAGCCCCGGCAAGGGTCAAGACATCTTCTGAACCGGCACGATAACAATGAGCTGCGACAGCAACTTCGGGAGCAGCGTCTTTGGAGCGAAAAGCAACGTTGACATTACGAATGTCGCCATCGGTCGCAACCACCATGGCTGCATTGTCTATGGAAGCTTTATTAAAAGTTTCGATTTCATCCAAACTACCAAGCATCACGGGCATGCCCATATCATGGATTTCAAGGGCTTCCTCCAGCTTTTCCACAATGAGAACGAATGGATAGCCGAACTGACGTAGTTTATCCATCAACGCATGGCTCACTGAATCGTAGTGGGTCAATATGACATGCTGTTCTTCGACCGGATCAAACTTCCGAGGGACGCGAGCTCCAGTTTGGTATTCCATGAAGGGTTTGTATAAAAACTCCATGAAAAAGAACGGCAGGACGATAAAAAGATAGATAACTCCCGTAAACATGACGAGCATCGAGAAGACTCGACCTCCGTCTCCGACAAAGTGTATGTCGCCGTAACCCAAGGTAGACATAGTGGTTAGAACCCAATAGAAACATTCTACGAGGTTTATGTCTCGGGACTCTCCAATAACAAGTAGTTCCGCAGACATCAAGTGCCTGTAGACCGCCATGTAGACGGACACGAAAAATAGTAGAATCAGGACGAACCAAAAGATGCGCGAGGCATTTCGAGTTTTATTGCGACGCTTGAAAACGCTTGGAATCGAGTGAACGATGTTCTTCACAATATGATGATA
>JABHOU010000373.1 GCA_018695085.1 Opitutia bacterium
CCTCGTCGGGGTCAAGCTGTACAAAGCTGAGAATGACAAGTAAGTCGCCGGGCGATCCCTTATGTGCGGCAGCCCCGTTCAGGGCGATTTCTCCGGAACCTTCGGGTGCCGGTATGGCATAGGTCTCGAATCGATTTCCGTTTGTAATGTTCCCGACTAAGATCTTTTCATGGTTCAGTAACCCCGCCGCTTGCATTAGCGATTCGTCTATGGAGAGACTGCCCGAATAATCGGGTGCCACGGATGTCACCGTGGCACGATGAAGCTTTGATTTGAGCAAACTGACCTGCATAGGAAAGATAATTTGTAATCTTTGCGAGAAAATGGGGCGGTTGAATGTAGTTCATTAAATCAGAAATTTTTTCTTTGTCAAATGAGAACCCCTTGAGGCGTCCGCCCTGTTCCGATTTCGAGCTGTCAAATAGGCTTGCCTCCGGACGATTCCGATTAGAAAGAGGAACTGTATGTTGCGAAGATTGCGCAAAAGGCTATATCGAAATTGGGAACGATTTGAAGTTTTCGCCGAAGGCGTAATTTATGATCGCGACCATTCTCCGCCTGCACGTGTATTAGGTTTTTTCCTTAAGGGCTTTTCTTATCTTTTTTCCGGTTTGGTTCGTCTTCGTTTAAAATTATATCGTAATCGGGTTATTTTTAAAGATAGGCCCTTGGGTTGCCTTGTCGTTGTGGTGGGAAACCTAACTGTTGGAGGTACGGGCAAGACTCCGGTGGTGGAACGTTTTGCTCAAGCTCTGATGGCCAAGGGGCGGAAGGTTGCCATACTCAGTCGGGGTTACAAAAGTCGTAGGGAACCTTCCCTGCGGCGTTTCTGGCGCTGGCTGACCTATACCGAGGCTCCCCCACCCAAGGTGGTCAGCGATGGCGAAAAAGTCCTGCTTGATTCGACTGTTGCGGGGGACGAACCCTACATGTTGGCTCGCAACTTGCCCGGCGTAGTGGTTTTAGTCGACAAGGATCGCGTCAAAGCGGGAGCCTATGCGATTCGCAAGTTCGGTGTGGATACTCTCGTGCTGGACGATGGTTTTCAGTACCTGGCTCTGAAAGGCCGACTCAACCTGCTGCTGGTCGACCAAACCAACCCTTTTGGCAATGGAAATCTGTTGCCCCGGGGAATCCTTCGCGAACCGATTGCTCATCTTTCGCGAGCATCTTATATTTTCCTCACCAAATCGAAGACTGATCCAGATGTTGCGCTGCTGGACTTGATTAACAAGCACAACCCCAAGGCTCAAATCATTCGTTGTATACATCACCCCAAGCATTTCCTCGAAGTTAATGGTGACCTTAAGCGAGGCACCGATTTTCTAAATGAAACCCCTGTTGGGGTCTTTAGTGCTATTGCTTCGCCTCGCGGTTTCGAGGAAATGATCGACCAACTGGTTGGGGATCTCCGCTATCGTAGACGTTTTCTCGACCACCATAGGTACACCAGAGGCGAACTGGACAGGGTTTTGAAGCGTGCTCGACATGCCGGTTCCGAGGTTGTCGTGACCACGGAAAAAGACGCCGTCCGCATCCCGCCGGACTACAAGCCGATTATCCCTTTGTATTTCATTCGCATGGAAATCGAAATCCTCGAGGGTTTTAAGGATTTTGAAGCCGCCGTGGGAGAAATTTGCTTTCCCCAGGGCTTACTGTCGGTTTCACATGCGGACTGAAACCGCACCTTGTCTGGGATCAGTTTCGTAAATTCAGTTTTCCGAAGAATAGCCAAGCACGGTTTTCGCCAGTGCTTCCACGCAGTCGATTTTGGCAGTGGGGCGGATGCCGTGCCCGAGGTTGAAAACATGTCCGTCGTAAGGTGCCATCCGAGACATCAGGTCTTTGGCGGCAGAGCGAACCGAGTCAGGGTCTGACTCCAGGAGTTCGGGGTCAAGATTCCCTTGAACGGAAATTTTGCTCCCAAGACTGTTCTTGGCTTCGGCTAGATCGATGGAATGATCGAGTGCGAGACAAGTCGTTCCGCATGAAACAAGTTCTTGGAGCTTGTTTGCGGAATCCTTGGCATAAAGGATCAATGGGATTTCCTCTCGCAGGCTGGATGTTAATTCTCGGATCCATCGAAGTGACCATGCTTCCGAGTCAGCATCCGGGCAAAGGCTTCCCCAAGTGTCGAAGATTTGGATGGCATCTGCCCCCGCTTCGGCTTGTCGGCGGAGGTACTGCATCAGCACGGCCGTGAATTTTTCCATGAGCTGGTTGAAGGCATGGGGTTGCTCTTTTGCAAAGGCAAGTGCCTTGGGAAAGCCTGCGGAAGATCCGCCGGCAATTGCGTAGCATGCCAATGTCCATGGAGATCCGCAAAAACCAAGAAGGGCTTTTTCGTTGCCTAGGGATTCCCGCAAGAGAGCAAGGGCCTTTGCAACGTAATCAAGGCGGTCGGCTGCTCCCTCGACTTCGAGCCGTTCTACGTCGCGTGCGGTTTCGATGGTGAAGTCCATCCGAATCCCCCCTTTGTCGTGAAATCCGTAGCCTTGGCCCATGGCTTCCGGCACAACCAAGATGTCGCTGAATACGATTGCAGCATCAAGAGGAAAGCGAGCTAGCGGCTGAAGGGTCACCTCCTGAGCCAAAGTGGGTTCTCGAACCATCTCTAGGAAACTGTACTTCTCCTTCAGTGCTCGGTACTCAGGC
The DNA here is from genome assembly GCA_018695085.1 of Opitutia bacterium. Taxonomy (GTDB): domain Bacteria; phylum Verrucomicrobiota; class Verrucomicrobiia; order Opitutales; family Seribacteraceae. Next base: position 2,656 of record JABHOU010000373.1, read on the forward strand.
AAGTATCGTCCGGCCTGTCGCATAATCCAGAGCGGAGGTCTGTCCAGAGGCTTGCAAGCCAGTGCGTCGAGAATGCGTTGGCGACCTGTCATGGTTCCTTAATCCAATCTCGTGGTTTTAAAAACTTTTCGTAAAGTCGGGCTTCCTCGGTGCCGGTTTCGGGTTGCCATTCGTATTTCCATGCCACCTCAGGTGGAAGAGACATCAGGATTGATTCCACCCGTCCTCCCGACTGAAGCCCGAAGAGGGTGCCTCGGTCATAAACGAGGTTGAATTCCACATAGCGGCC
>JABHOU010000454.1 GCA_018695085.1 Opitutia bacterium
CTTGTGGAAGTCTTTCTTTGTCTCCAAGTTCACTTGCGGAGGGTAGACGGCTAATTCGACGATAGGTTTTTTTTCTGCAGCTTGGCGGGCGACGAGTTGCTTGGGTGTTAGGGAGGCAAGGGTTACTCCCTTGGGCCAGTTTGCTCCGGTTTGGATCCAGCGATTCAGGATTTCCTTTTCGGTGGAGGTAAGGTGCGGCGATTTTGGTGGCATCACGTCTTCGTCGGCATCGGGTAGATTGATGCGTTCGAGGAGAAGACTTTTGGATGCGTTGCCCGCAACAAGGGCAGCACCGGAGTCTCCGCCTTTCTTGGCGTGGACTAGGGAGCCCAGTCGCAATTCACCTTTTTGTTTTTCGGGACCATGGCAACGAACGCAGGATACTTCTAGAATGCCACGGACTTGCTTGTGGAAATCGGGTGCAACCGGCGCGGGAGGAGGCGGTGCTACAACCACGGGTGGTTTTTGCGTGGGTGTGGGAGTTGCAACTGGTTTCGTTTTTTTCTTTGCCGGAGACGGTTTCGACGCGGGGACGGTGTTGGCAGGAGCTTTAGACTGCGGAGAGACCTCGGTTGCCGAGGGATTGGATACTGGTTTTGGTGCAGCCACCGCTTTGGTGGCGTCCTCGCCGTGAAGTTGGCTCGCAAGGAATAATAAAGCGAAAAACTTGTGCTTCATAAAAGTGTTGGCCTTGGTAAGTTAGTTAGTTCCTGCCGCCGCGGATTCCTTGGCGGCCAGTCGAAGCTTTTCCAATCGGCTGAGTGGCTTTTGGGCTTTTGGTTTCGGGGGCTTTGCCACTGCCACAGTCTTTGGTTTGGGTACGGTCGGTTTCTTTGGCGCGGGAGGCGGATTGTCCATGCGAAGCTGTCCACCTTGGCCCACGCTGTGATTCAGCAGATGTTCTCCCAGAGGCACTTTTACCGAGCAGAAAAGGGTTTTGCTGAGACCTGCCCGGGAAGTCGGTTCGGAAGTGATTGGAAATACGACTTGCGTAGCATTCTTATCGATTTTTTGCGGAATGCTAGTTACTTTGGCTGGAAGACCGAAAATGGAGATTGTGGCTTCGTTTTCAAAGGGCCTGAGTTGTTCCAAGTCACAGATTATTTCCCCTTCCTTCCCTCGCTCGATGGCACTCATGTTTATTTTTACCTTGAGGTACGGTGGCTCGATTACGAGATCAACGAGTTCCGAAGAAGTGAGCACTTCTCCGTGTGACGTTTTGGCTGCGGCAAGCATAGCAATTTGCCAAGTTCCTATCCCCGCTCCACCATTTGCGGTGATCGGGTAATTCGCTTCGGTCTTACCGGCGGCGATGTTTATGGAACTGCTTGCTCCGATGCCCGGAGGACGAGTAAGCAACCTAACGTTTATGGCGGCAGTGAAATTTGCGTCGCGTACAGCTACCACTTTCAAGGACATGGAGCCCGATTGTATGATGGGAGTTTCAGGTTTCAAAAGTTTTATGGAAAACGGGACTTTTTTCGTGGCGGCGACGGCCAGTCGGTCGAGTGTACTAACATAGTAGGTGCGGTTGTTGGGCGGACCGTACACGAGGTCTAGATTTTGACGAAAACCGCCTTCTATTTTCTTTCCGTTCGCACCCGTGTGAAGAACGCGCAGGTCAACGAGGGACTTTGTAAGCGGCGCATTATCCGCGGCTTCGAAGACAATTGGAACCTGCGTCAGGTTAGCGGGGACTTTCGGGGCGTGCATGACGATGCCGGGGGGCAAGTTGTTCGCGAGGAATTCCAACTCACCCGAAAAGTTGCGTCGGGTCACGTTCATGATGGTGGCTACGCGGTTGCCGCGTGGCACGGGAATCATTTGGCGAGATTGCGAGTCGCGTTGGCGCAGATAGGGGATTGAGGCCACCACCTCGGGGTTGAAGGCTTCCGTTTCAATCCGATACACATGTTTGGGACCTCCCTTTCTAAGATGATCATAAACGTAAACGAAATACTCTCCATCCGCGGGAAAGGTGAAGGTGATTAGGCTATCGGGACCATTGTTCGCATCGTCGTTGCCTTTCAGGGATTTCCCCTTTGCGTCTCGAATGCCTAGAACCGGGTCGAGTGCCGAAGAGACCGATCGAGCATGTACCCTGACGTTGAACTTTTGCCCTTTCTTCGCCTTGAATTTGAAATAGTCTTGATCTCCGTCTTCTGAAATTATGCCGTCGAAGGCGAGGGGGAGAGTCAATTCGGTTGCAGTGGCTTGTTTCCAGTTGTTGTTGGGTTCGACTTCACGAACACTCGGAAAATCGCTAACTCTTATTCTGTTTGGCGATGGTGAAGAAGATCCGTTGCTTTCCGAAAAGTAGCCGAAGTCGGGATCTGCCTTTGCCGGAAGTTGGATGATCTTTTTTATAGGGCCCTTGGGGTCTCCCATTAAAGTTACTTCCAGCTGGTCTCCGGCTTTCCCACCAGCGGGGAAGGCGACTAGAGGACGAGGGAAGTGACCGATGTGAAGACGGTAGTAGTAATTGCTCGCACCGCGGTAGGAGCTGTCCCTGATCTCTATTCGGTAGGTGCCGTCTGCCGGTGCGACGACGCTGGCTACGCTGTCTTGCAGGAGAAGAGAAGAGTCATCGTTGGCGGCCAATTCAAAGCGTCGCGCATCCAATATCGCGACATAGGGATCGAAGAGGGCTCCCGAAAGGCGAATAGCTTCTACCTCGGCGGAGATTTGCTGACCTTTTTTGACTTCGATTTCGTAATAATCGACGTCTTCGTTCAGAATCGTTCCGTTGATCGTTGAATTCATCGAGACTTTCTGTGCAGCTTCAAATTCGGAATTTGGCTCGGTTTCCGCAATGTTTGGAAAAGGCCCGACCCAGAAAGTCTTCATGGTGCTGAGCCCCGAGGCGGTTCGCACTCGCATCTCGTGCTGGCCCAGTTTGGCTTCGGGGCTTATTGCCAAGATCGCCTTGAACTGGGTGTCCTTTACGGGAGTGATCTTTTCAGCCTTTATTCCTACGGAGTGAAAGAAAATTTCTTCAGCGTCACGTAGGTAGCTTCCGGTAATAGTTACTTCGACCGATGATCCCCTTTGTCCACCTCGCGGAAGCACATTGGTTATTTTCGGCGTAGCCGCTTCAGTTAGTAGGGCAAGCAATAGAAATACACTCGCTCCCAGAGAATGGTTTTTGATTAGATTCATAATCATTGCGTTTTAGCTACATTGTGATGCAATAACCCCTCTGCCTCACGCTAAGCAGGCAGAGAGCAAGCATATTTTCAAAGTCCGAAATTTATGGTGCAGTAAATCTAGGCGATCAACTGCTTTACGACTTTTCCGCCATCCACAATCTCTATAGGTCGATCACCCGGCGCCATCAGTTCCTTGTCGGCAACGATGCCTAACCGGTCATACACGGTGGTAGCGAGGTCTTCCACTGATAGTGGATTCTCTTCCGGCGCGGTGGCGAAGGCATCCGAGGAACCGTAGATTTGTCCACGGGTGATACCACCTCCTGCAAGAGCAACGCTGAACACACGCGGCCAGTGGTCGCGTCCGTCGGTTTTGTTGATCTTTGGGGTGCGCCCAAATTCGGAAGACATCATGACCAAGGTACTGTCAAGCAATCCGCGCTGATCCAAGTCGCTGATCAAGGTGGCGAATGCCTTGTCTAGTTCCGGACCTTGTTTCTCGAAGGCCGTCTTGATATTGGCGTGGTGATCCCAACCACCATAGGTCAACGAAACGAAGCGAACGCCTGATTCCACAAGTCGTCTGGCAAGCAGCATGCGTTGTCCGGCGGCATTGCGACCATATTGGTCGCGCAATTTAGCGTCTTCTTTGTTGATGTCGAAAGCCTCTCGCGCTTCCTTTGAGCTTATGAGCGAGTAAGCATCTTGATAAAACTTGTCCATCGCATTGAGGGAATCGGACTTTTCCATGCGGCGAAAATGGTCGTCCACAGTGTCCAGCATGCTTCGCCGTTTCAGAAAGCGATTTTCGGAGATTCCGTCGGGCAAGGCGAGGTCACGAACGGAGAAATTGCCTGAAGCGGGGTCGCCGCCAAGACCGAAAGGACCATAGGATGAGCTCAAGTATCCGCTGTTTGCGAACTCGTTGGGAACCTTAGGCACGCAAACGTATGGAGGCAGGTTCTTGCGGGATCCGAATTCGTGAGAGACAACTGATCCCATGCTGGGGAATTGCAAGGCCGGGCTCGGCTTGTATCCCGTAAACATATTGTGCGTGCCGCGTTCGTGGGCGGCTTCCCCATGGCTCATGGACCGGCAGACCGTAATCTTGTCGGCGATTTTCGCCGACTCCTTGAAGTATTCGCCAAAGCGTTCGCCCGTAATCTTTGTGGGAATACTTTTGAGTGGGCCTCGATACTCTAATGGGGCATATGGCTTGGGATCCCAAGACTCCTGATGAGCCATGCCACCCGGCAGGTAGATATGGATCACCGATTTGGCCACTCCCTCCTTCGACTCGTAGAACTTCTGAGCTCCGTGAGCCTTCATGCTCAAAAAATCGGGGAGACTTAGGCCAAGCCCGCCGATAAGGCCGACGTGCATGAATTCCCTGCGCGAAAAATGGCGTGGGAGATCGCCGCATTTTCCTTGAATGCCCGATATTGCTGATTTCTTCATGAGTTTTACTGAGAATGTTTCCTAAATTTAGCTAATATAGTAATTATTATTAATAGCTTCGCAAGCCGGTTTTAGCCCATGAAAGTGAA
>JABHOU010000456.1 GCA_018695085.1 Opitutia bacterium
CCCGTGCGTTTGGCCAGTTCGCCGATCTTGAGCAGAGAGTCGTCGACTTCGCCTTCGGCATCTTCGCCCCGAGCAGCCCGAAGATAGATGTCCAACGAGCGGTTAACGGCTTTATAGATGAGTTGCAGATAATCGTCTTGGGATCCACCAAGCTGGGCTTTTTCCAGAGCGGCCAGGTACGCCTCACGGTCAAGTTTTCGAATGATTGCGGTGGGATATCCCGTCATTAACAGAATTAAATTCATCAGTAATCGGGCGGTTCTTCCATTGCCGTCCGCAAAGGGGTGAATGGTGACGAGACGGTAGTGAGCTTCGGCAGCCAATTCCACGGGATGTAGATCCGGTCCTTGCTGCAACCAGGTCACGAATGCTTCCATTAAATCAGGAACTTTTCGAGGATTGGGAAGAACCACGGTGGAGCCGGAAATTCGAACGGGGACGCTTCTATAAAATCCGGCATTTGGAGAATCAATCCCTTTCAGAATGATTTCGTGAATGCTCAAGACATCTTTCTCCGTGAGTTTCCGGGCGGAACGAGATGCTTGTTGACGAACCCAATCCAAGGCATGGGCATGGTTCGTTGCCTCCAAGTGTTCGACTAGAGTTTTCCCTCCAACCGTAAGACCTTTTTCAACAACCAGGGCCGTTTCCCGACGGGTAAGCGTATTACCCTCGATGGCGTTGCTTGTGTAGGTGAGCTCCACCCGGAACCAATCCTCCAGATTTTTGACGAGGACGGCGGGCAAGGGCCTGTAGCTATCAAGCAGCTCCTTCTTTTCTCTCAACCGGGATAGTTTCATAGGCTAAACCATAAAGTGTTACTTAACGGTTTGCAAGACGTATCAATCGGATCCTTTTCATTATCCAACAAGCTTCAAGGCAAAGAGAATTCAGGACAGCTTCACCAAAACTTCCTCCTGACGATTGCAGACAATCGGTCAAGGCATAACAAGCTGCCGGTTCAGTTGGTACAAAAGTTCTTCGAGGTTGAATGTTTAGATGACTGGAAAAGTAACCAGATAGAGCATGCCGAAGAGCAAAAGATTTCCTAGGATTTGTTTGTAGTCCCCAATAAAAGCATGGGTGACGGCGGCTCCGATCATCGTAGCCATGAGAAGGCAGCCGGAATATAAGATAAAGGCAAAAGAAGAACTCGATAGAAACAAGGGAATGATGATGCCGATTCCGCAGATTATTTCAATCAAGGCAATTGAGCGAACGATCCGGGGTTTGAAGTAGGTGACCCAGAGCATTCTTTTGGCAAGCGTGTCGATGGGTTGAAAAAATCGATAAGCTCCACCGAGGGCAAAGGTTAGGAAAAGTAAAACCTGAAGGGATACTTGCAGGTAGGACATTAAGGATTTAGCAGGCGGGCAGAAGTTGAGAGCTCATGTAGGCAATGGCCAAGCAGGCACATAGCAGAGAAAAAGACGGTAGCATCTTGGGTGGTGGGCTTTTCAATCGGATGTGAGTGAACAAGGCGGCAATCATAAGAACCGCGATCCCCAAAGCACCGACTCGAACCAATTCCAGGTTGTCGTTGAAAAGCAAGATCGCGAAGCTGAACTTGAAAATCCCGACCATGTCCCTGACCCAAGAGGGAAGGTTGAAATGCTTAAACTCATCCTTGATGTTGTTATATCGAACTCCCCAAACAAAAATGATGGAAGCAAATACAAGAATGGAAAGGAGTTCCAAGATAAGAGGCATTGTAAAGATCATGAGAATGAATTGTTATTAAATCGCAGTTTTCGTAAATCGCAAAAGCAGTTGTGAAATTTGACCCTGCTTTGCTTTAGGTAAAAGGATAAGTGCCTAGGTGGAAGACTCAAGAAAACAAATGAGGTATAGGGTATCGATAGATGTAATTAATTTCTAAAAACAAGATTGAAAGGTATTTTTCATCGGCAACTGAAAACCTTCCGATTTCCTTGGAGCGGCATCGAAGCCGGATAAATAAAACACCTGCTCAAATACCCCGTTCGGGATCACCCCCGAGGGGGACGAGGGGGCGGGATGCGGGGTCTTGTTGGTCGACTTGGAAGACTTTGTGCAATTGGTAGCCGGCTCGGTAGGGAGATCCGTGTTCCTTGACCCAGTTGGAAATGGACCGGAGAACTTGGGCACCTTGTTCCTCGCGGGAAGGATCGTTGAGGAGGGACCACTCGGGGTGAAGCCAGACGCTTTCTATTTGGTGGCGACCTTCCAGTTCGGCCACCCATTTCTCGATGGAGGTTTCGTCTTCCACGATGATCTTGAGCTCATGAGCCTCGGCCAAGTTTTCGTCGAGGGGCAAAGCATCCCACTTGGGAGAAAGGGTAATCCAGTCGAACTCCCCGCGAATGGGAAAGGCTCCGCAGGTCTCCAGATGGACGGGGAGTGAACGAATACCGAGGGCGTAAGTGAGTTCGTGGAGGTCGTGCACGGCGGGTTCGCCACCGGTAAGGACGACGATCTCGCAGCCGGAAGCAAAGGCGGCCTCCGCGAGAGCTTCGGGCTCGGCCTTCTCAACCTCTTCGGGAAGGTGATCCGGATGCCAAGTGCCGGCGGAATCGCACCACGGGCATTTAACGGGGCAGCCCTGGAGCCGTATGAAGTAGGCGGACTTGCCGAGGTGGCAGCCCTCACCCTGCCAAGTGTGAAAGCGCTCGTTTACCGGAAGCGCCTTCACGGGCGATAGAGAGCGGAATTGCGGGAGTCCTCGTGAAGCTCGATGGAAACGACACGGGCTCGTCCGGAGGTTTGATAGGCCACCATGGGGGCGAAGGTCTCAAAAAGGTGGCGAGCGATTCCTTCGCATGAGGCGCTTTCTACGAGATGGAGTTTGAGGAGACCCGAGTCGGCAAGAGCTTGGAGCTCGGCGAGTCGAGGATCGTCGGAAGCGAGTACGGTAGCGTGGTCGAGGTTTTCGTCGATCCAATCGGCAAGGTAGTGAAGTTCCCCGAAGTCCACGATAAAGCCGTTGTCGTCGAGTTCGTCCGCAGCGAAGGTAATGGTGATGGTCCAGCTGTGCCCGTGGATGCGTGAGCAACGCCCGGGGTGACGGGGTTGGCGATGGGAGAGCGGGACGTCTCGATAGGTCTTGGAGCAAGTAAGCATGGCCGGGGAAAAATTGACAGCCTAAGGGTTGGGAAAGAAAAGTTAAACCCAAATCACCAAGCG
>JABHOU010000457.1 GCA_018695085.1 Opitutia bacterium
AGCGTTCCTGCCGTTTCCATGACCGGTGGGCAAGCCGGTATCCTTACCGACGGCAATCATTCTAGGGCTCGCATTCGTGAAATCACCGGTGGGTCGATCCGCAAGCACTTGCGAAAAAACAAGGTCGTGGTCTTGGCCGGTTTTCAGGGATTGGACGATGATGGCGACTTGACCACTTTTGGTCGCGGCGGGTCCGATCTTAGCGCCATTGCGATGGCCGGAGCCCTGAAGGCAAAAACCTGTCAGATCTTCACCGATGTCGATGGAGTCTATTCCGCTGATCCGCGCACCGTGCCCGATGCTCGCAAGATACCTGCGATCAGTTACGAGGAAATGCTTGAACTTGCGAGCAGTGGCTCCAAGGTTATGCAGACGCGGGCCGTTGAGTTCGCCCAAAAGCACAACGTCGTCTTCGAAGTGCGCTCTACCTTTTCCAACAAGACGGGAACTACCGTGAAAAAGAAAGTAAAATCCTTGGAGGACATGCTCGTAAGCGGCGTGGCCATAGACAATAATCAAGTTCGCATCAGCGTGTCCGATCTGCCGGATCGTCCCGGTGCGGCGGCCGCCGTGTTCAAGGTGATGTCCGAGACCGGTGTCGTCGTTGACATGATCGTTCAGAACGTGGCGAGAAACGGGAAGGCCAATCTTACCTTCACGGTGCCGTCCGAGGACGCTTTTCGAGCGGAGAAGGCACTCAAGGAGCAATTTGCCAGTGGTGGTGGTGGCAAGCTCGGTCGAAGCACGAAGATCGCCAAGATTTCCGTGGTCGGCGTCGGCATGCGCTCCCACTCGGGTGTGGCATCCAAGTTTTTCGAGGCCTTGGCCGAGGCTGGCGTGAACATGCTTATGATCAGCACTTCCGAGATCAAGATTTCCGTGGCCGTGAATCCCGATGATGGCGAGATGGCCACCCGAGTGGCTCATTCCGCATTCGGTCTCGGGAAGTAGATCGCCTTTCACGCGCCATGCGATTCGTCAGCACGAGGGGCGAAGCGCCGCCAGTCACCTTTTCCGAGGCCGTCGCCCACGGCTTGGCACCGGACGGCGGACTCTACTTGCCCGAGGAACTACCCGACTTGCGTCCCTTCTTGGCCCAATGGGAAAAACTTCCCTACCATGAGCTGTGTCTCGCCTTTTTCGAGCTGTTTGCAGACGATCTCGAGCAATCGAAGTTGGCTCGAATTGCGGAAGCTTCCTACGAAAATTTCACTCACCCCGAAATCGCTCCCATCCGTCACCTTGACGACAAGCTGTCGGTACTTGAGCTCTTTCACGGGCCAACGCTCGCGTTCAAGGATTTCGCCTTACAGTTGTTGGGCAACCTGTATGAGGAACAGATTAGCCGCACGGGCCGAGATCTTTCCGTCCTAGGCGCCACTTCCGGCGACACCGGTGCGGCGGCCATTTCAGGTCTACTTGGCAAAAAGGGCGTAAAGGTCTTCATTCTTTATCCCAATGGTCGGGTATCCCCTTTGCAGGAAAGGCAGATGACCTGTACCGGCGCGTCCAACGTTTTTCCCTTGGCCATAGACGGAACTTTCGACGACGCCCAAAGTGCGCTCAAGGAGGTGTTCAACGACCATGAGTTCAAGGAGAGGGTAGGGCTTTCCGCGGTAAACTCCATAAACCTTGCTAGGATCTTGGCCCAGAGCGTCTACTACCTTAGCGCCTGGCTACGTCTACCCAAGGAAAGCCGGGAAGATACCGTATTCGTCGTTCCGACTGGCAATTTCGGAAACGTTTTTGCGGGTTGGCTTCTTTCTCGGATGGGAGTTCCTATTTCCGAGTTTCGGGTAGCAACTAACCGGAACGACGTTCTGCATAGACTTTTCCAGACCGGTGAATATGCGCTTGGTCCGGTTTCAGCTAGTTTTGCGCCCTCGATGGATATTCAAGTCGCATCCAATTTCGAGCGATTCTTGTATTATTTCCTTGAAGGCGCCTCCGAACAGGTTCGTGAATTCATGTCGAATTTTCACCAAAGGGGGAATGTTCGGTTGGAGGGGTTTTCCGATCTGGGGTTTTCGAGTTCTCGCGTGTCCGATCCTGAAATTCCGGAAATCATAAAATCGATCCATGCCAAGTACGGCTACTTGGTCGACCCTCATACCGCTTGTTCCTTCAAGGATCTTGTTCCCGATCGACCCCACCTCGTGCTTGCCACCGCCCATCCTGCAAAATTTCCTGCTGTCATTCAGGAAGCGGGCTTGCCCGAACCGACTACCTCGTCCTTGGAAGCTTTAAAGGATAAGGAAATTGTCCGTTATTCCATCGAGCCTAAAAAGGAATCCATAGAGAGCTTCATTTTGGAAAACATCGGCTAGGTTCGATTGATTCGGCTTCCTTGACATATTGAAGCATATTGACAAACATCGCCCTGATATTGGGAACTACGATAAAAGCGGATTCACAGTCTCGAAAAGCCATTCTTTTCCGTACCGGTGGTTTGGGTGATTTTGTCCTCACCGTTCCTTTGTTGCGAGAGATTGGACGGCACTTCGATGAAGTTCTCCTGATTACCCGTCCCCGTTACTTTTCCTTTGCCGATTCCCTTGGCTTTTCTCTGAAACTAGGTGATGCCGACATCTTTGACGCAAAGAGAGTCGACTTCGTCCAAGGAGCCACCGTCTTCACCTTTTGGAGCGATGACGACTGGGTCGATGAGCTTGTGCGAGCCGGGGCTTCGGAGGTTAGGGTTTTGTCGCCAAGGCCCGATGCTCCCCCTCATGTCAGTGTCCGCATGTTCGAGGATGCGAAATTGCCTGTTCCGAAGGATTTGTTCGATAGGGCTTGGCTTGACACTGATCCCCCCGCCGGCAGTTCACTCTGGCTGCATCCCGGAAGTGGTTCTTTAGGTAAAAATATTCCACTTAGCGTTTTTTGCGGGCAGGCGGAGGCTTGGCTTGCTGACGATGACCAAGGAAGCGTCGTCTTTTCCTTTGGCGAGGCGGATGAAGAACTGGAAGAGGAAATCTACACGACTGATCTCGCTTTTCACGAAAGAGTCGAGCTCGTCCAACCAGTGAGCAATTCCGATTTGATTGAACTGCTCTTGGAGAAAGCGGCTCATTTTATGGGCAACGACAGCGGTCCCGGTCATCTTGCCGCGGCCTTAGGGATTTCCACTCACGTTTTTTTTAGAACGACTGATCCCGAGATTTGGCACCCACTCGGCCCTCAGGTTTCTCATGCAACTCCTTCCTTGCCGGACTAGTGCACCGACTGCAAAGAAATGGATGGACAACCGTGGAGGTGGTGCCCCGTGTCAAGTCCAGCTAGTTAGGCGAGTTCCTTGGGGTCTTCTCCACTTGCATCTGAGGTCAGCTTGTACTCGACCGAGTCGACGAGGGCTTCCCAGCTGGCCTCGATCACGTTATCGCTTACCCCGACCGTGCCCCAAGTGTCTTTCCCGTCCGTCGATTCGACATGGACGCGAGTGATGGCGTCGGTGCCCAAATTGCTTTCCAGAATGCGCACCTTGAAATCGATCAGACGAACTTCCGCAATGGCGGGAAAATCCTTTTCGAGCGCCTTGCGCAGAGCATGGTCGAGAGCGATCGCAAGTCATGGGACCGATC
>JABHOU010000459.1 GCA_018695085.1 Opitutia bacterium
CATCGGTCAAGTCCTCCAAAAAAGGTGAGGTTTCTCTGCCATCCGTAAAGATCACGAGTTTTTCTTCCGCTCTCGTCATGGCGACGTGAAAAAGTCGTCGATCCTCCTCGATGGTCTTTTCCGGGCTGTCACCGAGAACTCGATTGAAAACGGCATCGGAATGGATTAGCGGGTAGGACTTGGCCTTGGCGTCGAGCACGACGACCATCGACTTCTCGAGTCCCTTGTACTTGTGGGAAGTGGAGACACTGACCCGATCCTTGACCTCCTCGGGAAGAAATGACCTGACATGGGATAAGAAACCGTGGAGGTCTTTTTTATCGGAATTTACCGACCAAGGAACATAATTTGTTCGGCAAAGCAGCACAACGTCCAGACCTTCTGCCAAGGCAGGTGGAATCAACCTCAGCAGGGCGGGTGTTATCAGGTCATAGCCGTGCCGGCCTTTTTCTGGGACGGATGGTTTAAAATCATCCAAATACGAAACCAAGATGTCTCCCTCGTCCTCCTTAAAACTTTTCGCGGGTTTGCCTAGACCTTCCATTAATGAGTTGCCGGCTTCGACAATCGATGAAGCGGACCGATAATTGGTCGCAAGGTACAGCTTGCGAGACTCCCCGAAACACTCCGAGAAGTTCTCGAAGTAGCTAAGGTCCGACCCGGCGTATCCGTTGATGGCCTGCCAGTCGTCCCCAACGCAAAACAAGTTTAGATCTTCGTTTTGTTCCCGAATCGCCTTCACCAAGCCATAGAAAAGTTCCGAGAAGTCCTGAAACTCGTCCACAAACAGGTACCGTAAATTGTTCAGATTTCCAGATCCGGAACTTCTTCTAAAGCTCGTTTGTCCGCCATCGATTGCTTCAATAGCCTTTTCCAACATGTTGTAGAATCCTCGACCGACATCTCCTGCGTCGTCCTCGGAGAGATCGATGAACAAATTACTCGCGATTTGCAAAAACCATTCTTCAACCGATGACACGGCGTCATGACTCTCGACCAGATTCTGCAAATCCGATGGGCTCAACCTTTGCTGTCGACATTTTTCGAAAAAGGAAAACATCGCAGACTTGAAGCGCCTCTCGGCGCGTTCGCCAATCAACTGCCAGACACTGTCCTCAGACTGGCGCGAATTAAACACACCGTTCGCCTCAAGCTTCCCGCGAATGACCGAGCGGATGGATTCCGGATCGTCATAGTCGAACTCATCCGAATGAAATTCAATGAGCGCCCAATCCGTTTGCGCAGACCAAAAGGCTCGCTTCGATCTATACATATTATCGAAATTCTCATCGCCGGAATCTCCAAACAACTCGATTGCCAAATTGGAATTCGTCAAGGTGAAGTCGGGGCGATAGTTGACGCCGCTCCAATTGAAATTCCGTTGGTACTTGTATTCGATACCATGCTCGAACAAATAGTCTGCGATCACTTTCTCTCCTGGAGTCTTCACCTTTTCGCCTTTCATACTCTCCCAAGGAAGTGAACTACAATAACGAGCCCCCCCCTTGAAACTTTCGCGGAAATCGTGAAACACCCTGCTTCGATCCTCTCTGAAATGACAAAGCATGATCTTTTTGATTAAGGCTCGGGCTTCGGACCCTTGAAACTTTGCGTCAATGACCTTGGATAGGCTTTGGTTCACTTCCATCTCACCTCCTTCCTCGGAAAGGCTCTCGTTCGGCGGTGCAATGGCATACCCTAGTGCGTGAAAGGTCATGACGAATGGGAGTTCTATCTCGTACTTGTATGCGAGGTCGTCGATTGCCTCGTCCTCCCTTTCGCCACCGGTGGAGTTCAACTCTCCAATGCACTCCTCGATCTCGTCGTCGATCCACTCTCCCAAAAGGGAAAGTATCCTGATTCGAACTTCGCGAGCAGCCTTTCTGTTGAATGCCAGTATCAGAATCTCATTTGGTTGCACCCCGCAATGCTTGATGAGGAAAAGCGCTCGATGCACAACGGTAGTGGTCTTGCCGCTTCCCGCCCTGGCAACCAGTTGCAGGTTTTTGTCAACCGACGCTATGGCGGCCAACTGATCGTCGTCGGGAACGGTTGAGCCGTTTTCCATAAACCAAGAACGGACGAACTCGACCTTCTGCTCCTCAAGTTCGGAAGTCGAAAAGACCTCGTTTCCGAATTCGGAATGGAAGTCATTTACCCCGAGGAAATCCCACTTCATGCGATGCCGGACCTCCTCGAGATACTGTCCGCGAC
>JABHOU010000460.1 GCA_018695085.1 Opitutia bacterium
CGTTCCGGGAGTGAAGAGAGTGTTGCCCATCCTGATCCACCGCAAAAACGTTTTGCATGGCAAGCGAAACGTGGATTGTCGCTTGGTGGGAACCTATCCCCATTACCCATCCTTTACCCAATCTCGCATCGTTGCCGGAAACTTCATCAATGAAATGGAAGAGGCTAGACAAGAAAACTCATGTGTACTCTCTCACGATCTGGCAAAAAAGTTGTTTGCCGGCGAAAATCCATTGATGGAAAACGTAACCGTTCGAGGGTTTGAGTCTTGGCAAGTTTTTAGAGTGAAGGGAATTCTGGAGGAACGAACAGACCTCGAGAAATTGCCTAAAAGTTCAAAGGTAATGGGCAAGACGCTTTCCACAAACGTCTATATTCCACTTTCCACTTTCAAGGCGCTCTATGGTGTTAAAAACATCGACCTGAGCGTGGGAAGCGTTTCTTCGGAGATAGTGCACTTGACGGAAATTCGAGTGGAGTTCGCCACCGCCGAGGAAGTGATTCCCGCTCTGGATTTGATCAAGGATGCGTTGGACAAGGGACGCAACGGAAAGGTCGATTATGAGATACAAGTTCCAATCAACGAACTTAACACCCTGCGAGCCCAAAAGGCGCGTGACACCCGTTTGCTTATGTACATCGCCTGTATCTCACTTTTGGTCGGTGGCATCGGAATCATGAACATCATGCTGGCCACAGTAACTGAACGCACTCGTGAAATCGGCGTGCGTCGAGCCCTCGGAGCAACTCGTGGGGACATCACCATGCAATTTCTCGTGGAAACACTGATGCTTTGCTTGATCGGTGGCGGGATCGGAGTAGTGGGCGGGTGGTTGTTCGCTACCTTTCGTCACAACATCATGCACACTACGACAATCGTGACCGAATGGTCCGTTCTTCTGGCTTTCGGCCTGTCCGTAACCGTGGGACTGATCTTCGGCATTTATCCGGCCCAACGAGCGGCTCACCTCGATCCCATCGAAGCTTTGCGCCACTCATAAATCATGCCCGTATATTTTTTCATTCGGATCATTCAGGTCGGATTCAAAAGCCTGCCGTTGCATAAACTCAGAAGCATGCTGACCATGCTTGGAATGATCATCGGCGTATGGGCCGTAATCTCACTAGTGGCGATTGGAGAAGGAGCTAGTCATGATGCCCAAGAGGCGATCAAGAGCCTAGGGGCAAAGAATGTGATCATTCGTAGTGTTAAACCCCCTTCCATGCGTGCTCAAATGCACGGCAATTGGGAAAGCTTTTTCCGGCGATGGATGGCGGTTTACGGGTTGAAGCGCCAGGATGCCGTTCAAATCGAAAAAACGGTTCCGGGCGTTAAGCGCGTGCTGCCCATGCTGACTAAGCGAATGAACGCTGTGCATGGAGCGCGTGAAGTTGACTGCCAGCTTATCGGTACTTTCCCATACTATCCTGAATTTACTCAGGCCGAAATGGTTGTTTGACAGTTTCTCAATGAGGAAGAGGAAAACAGCAAGGTTTCCTCCTGCGTCATTTCCTTGCCGTTGGCTGAGAGATTGTTTGCCGGGCACAACCCTTTGTTGGAAACGATTGTAGTTCGCGGTTACGAGTCCTCCCAAGTTTTTCAGGTAAAGGGTGTGCTGCAAGAACGAGTCGATGCTGAAAAACTACCTCAGCTAGACGATTCCCTCGGTCGAACCATTACCTCCAACGTGTATGTTCCGCTTTCTACCTTCCATGCCCTGTATGGCGTCAAGAACGTTGATCGAAGCGTGGGCAACTTGAAACTGGAAGCGGTGGAACTCACGGAAATCCGGGTGGAATTCGAAAGTGTGGAAGAGGTGTTGTCCTCTCTCCCGTTGATCCACGAGGCGCTGCGTGCCGATAGAGACGAACGAGACTTTGAAATCGTAGTGCCCATTCGCGAGCTGAATGCTTTGCAAAAACAAAAGGCGCGCGACACTCGTATGCTTCTTTACATTGCGTGCATATCCTTACTTGTCGGCGGAATAGGGATTATGAACATTATGCTGGCAACAGTGACTGAGCGAACTCGCGAGATTGGAGTTCGTCGCGCTCTCGGAGCCACCCGTAAAGACATTACCGTACAATTCCTCGTGGAAACGCTGATGCTCTGCCTGTTCGGTGGTAGTGTCGGTGTAATCGGGGGCTGGCTATTTGCTGTCTTTCGCCAGCATATCCTGGAGACCACCACGATCGTGACCGAATGGTCGGTCATTTTGGCTTTCGGATTGTCCGTTGCAGTCGGGTTGATCTTTGGATTGTATCCGGCCCGTCGAGCGGCGCATCTCGATCCGATTGAGGCTCTCCGTCACTCCTAATTACATCCCTCTTCCCGGATGGAAGAGAAAAGAGAGTGATTCGTATTATTTACTCGAAAGTCGTACGGCAAGTTTGACTGCCTCGAACAAACTGTTCGGGTTGGCAATGCCTTTTCCTGCGATATCCAAGGCGGTGCCGTGATCAACGGAAGTTCGGATGATTGGAAGTCCGAGCGTGGTATTGACGGCATTGTCAAAAGCCAAAGCTTTCAAGGGGATGTGACCTTGATCATGGTACATGCAAACAACGCAGTCGAAATCCTTGCGTCGTTGGGGAAGGAATGCCGTATCGGGGGGCAAGGGACCGGTTACGTCGATGCCATTGGCCCGAGCGACTTCCAAAGCCGGCTTTATAATTTGCTCCTCCTCTCCGTTACCGAAGAGACCGTTTTCACCAGCGTGCGGATTGAGACCGCAACAGATCAATCGAGGTTTCTTTCCACGAATGCTCCGCATGGCCTCCTCGCAAAGTTCAATAACCTCAAGGATACGCTTTTGCGTGAGCAGCGCTGGAACTTCAGCGTAACCGACGTGCGTGGTCACGAATGCGCAACGAATCTCATCTGAGTACTGCAACATGCAGGTTCGGTCGCTATCAGTAAGGTCGGCAAAGATCTCGGTGTGACCGGGGTAGGGGATACTTCCCATCTCAAGAGCTTCCTTGTTTATCGGGCCGGTGGTGACCGCATTCACCTTTCCGGAAAGAGCGCCGTAAATTGCCTCAGTGACGTATTCGTAACTTGCACGACCTGTAGCGGCATTGATGCTTCCCGTCTCATATTCGTCAGGTGAGATGATTCCCAAGTCTAGCACACAGGGACCCTCGGCATCGTCGAGGTTTGTGACTATGTGGGATGGAGGTTTAAGTCCGCATTCGCTTGCGGTTTTCTCCAAGACAAAGGCATCTCCAAATACAATGGGCTCAACAATATCTCTGATTGCAGGCTCGTTGAGGAGTTGGAGGCAAACTTCCGGACCGATCCCGGCTGGATCGCCGGTGGTCACCGCTATGCGGGGTCGGGGCATTCGATTAAAGCAGAGATTTGAGGGCGCCGAGAAATCGATCCACGTTTTCTTCAGATGAACTGTGCCCCATTAGACCGACTCTCCAGACTTTCCCTTGAAGTGGGCCGAGTCCAGGTCCGATCTCGATTCCATGTTCGTTCAGAAGCATGGTCCTCACGCCGGCTTCGTCCACTCCATCGGGTACGCCCACTGCATTTAGTTGCCAGAGTCGGTGGCCTTCCTGAGCGGTTAGGCTCAAGCCTAGGTCACCAAGACCTGCCTTCAAGCGGTTGTGATTGCTTTCATGACGAGCC
>JABHOU010000461.1 GCA_018695085.1 Opitutia bacterium
GCCAAAGGCAACCAGACCATGGCGCTTCCCGCGACAGGAACCAAACCCGCAAAAGCCCCAAGCAGGAAAACGGGTAGAAAGAAAAAGCCCCCAACCAACCAACCGACCAAACCAAGACAAAATCCGCGACCCAATGCCGTGAGTATGGTATCGCTGAGCAAGCGGAGGGTGATTCTGCGGTGGATTCGCATCCACGCCGTGGTTTCCGCCGCCTCGAAACCTCCCGCAACCATTGCCTTGCGAATGAAAGAGGGACCATGGGCATAGAGAAAGGACAAGGCGATCAAGGCCATGGCCAATTCCGCAACGAACCCCCGAGTCCCCTTGAAAATATAGTCCAGAATAGATCCTGAAAACTCTCGGGCGTCGCCAAGAAACTCGGAGGCAAAAGCGACGGCTCGCTCTTCATCGATCGGAATTCGAGGATAAATGGCTTGAACCTCACGAATAGTCTCGGCTACGCCGCGCAGGAGAGCATCGCGTCCTGCGGAATCGCCCATCAGCAAGGCAACCACCGCCTCTCCGAGGTCCTCGTCCGAATTGGAACCCCCATAAACGACGACGACAAAGGGCAACAAAAGCAGGACCAGTAGCAATCCAGTGGCTATAACGGCGCAAATCTCCGATCGCCTTTCCGGTAAAAAGGAAGGAGCCAACCGCTTCCCTAAGTTTTCAATGGGCTTGAAAAGCACGGGATAGGTCAAGGCTGCCAACGACGCCGCAAAAATCAAAAACTCGAAGAGCGGACGAAAGGTACCGTACAGGGGAACGAGCACCAGAAGAAAGGCCGCGACAACAAATCCTCGACGTCGCCAAGCATGCCAAAACTGGTGGCGTTTTGCCGCTAACTCATCCATGGAGTTTTGCATGGCAGTCCAAATTCGTCATGTCTGCAAGAATTCTACCTCTAGGTTCTAGAGTCAATCCTTTCCATGTATTCCTTCAGGCAAGTTCCCGTCGAGGTGCCTGACTCAACTAACATAGAGGGTGTTCCCGAGAAGATTAAATTGCCGCCATCGCCTCCCCCGCCCGGTCCCATTTCCAAAAGATGGTCGGCTAAGCGGATGACATCCAAGTGATGCTCGACAACGACGATTGTGTTCCCCGCATCCCGAAGCTTGAAAAGCAAATCCATAAGTCTCTGTACGTCGACCCAATGAAGACCCGTGGTGGGTTCGTCGAGAAGATAAAGAACACCACCTTCTTGGCGACGGCTCAATTCCAAGGACAATTTCAGCCTCTGAGCCTCACCGCCGGAAAGCGTGTTTGCGGGTTGACCGAGACACAAGTAACCGAGACCAACAGCATCGAGCGTCTCCAATTTCGAGGCGATCGCCGGCTGTTTCGCAAAAAGCTCCTTTGCCTCCGAAACCGTCATATCCAAAACCTCGGCGACGTTGTAACCCCTGAAGCGGACCTCCAAAGTTTCGCGGTTGTAACGCTTGCCATGGCAGCTTTCGCACTCCACGAACACGTCGGCTAAAAACTGCATGTCCAGCTTGACCGAACCATCGCCCTTGCAACGCTCGCAACGCCCGCCAGCCACATTGAAGCTGAAGCGACCGGGCCCGTATCCACGAATTCGGCTGAGCGGACATTTTGCAAACAGTTTTCGGAGTCCGTCGAAAAGCTTTACGTAGGTAGCGGGATTGGAGCGAGGACTGCGGCCGATCGGAGACTGGTCCACCCGCACCGCTTTTTGAAATTGCTCCAAGCCTTCCAATCCGGTGTGAGCTCCGGGGATTTGCTTGGATCGATGAAGTCGAAAAGCGGCTGCCTTCGCCAGCACCTCGTTGACCAACGTGCTCTTCCCCGACCCCGACACCCCACAGACGACAGTTAGCAAACCAACAGGGAAAGGGGCATCGACCTCACGAAGATTGTTGGCGGTCGCTCCTCGAACAATCAATTGCCCCCTACCGGGTTCCTTTGCCTTGGCATCCTTTTCCACACGGTCGACACCAGTCAAGTACGACCCGGTGCAACTTTCATTCGAAGCAAGGCATTCCGATACCGAACCGGCAAATACAACATGACCGCCCCCGGTCCCGGCCCCGGGACCGACCTCGAGCAGGTGATCCGCCTCCAACAAAGTGTCGGCATCATGCTCCACCACCACCACGGTGTTCCCTCGATCGCGCAAACCCAGCAAAACATTGAGCAGGCGACGATGATCCGCAGGATGCAAGCCGACGCTAGGCTCGTCTAGAGCGTAGGTAACGCCAACCAAGCCCATGCCCAGTTGCGTAGCCAACCGCGCCCGCTGAGCCTCGCCACCGCTCAACGTGCCATACGGACGATTCAAGGCGAGGTAACCCAAACCCACCTCACAGAGAAAACGCAAGCGCTGCTCCAAACCAGCCACGGCATCCGCGACCAGAGCGTACTCTTCGGAACCGAGAACATCCTCCTTGACGAACGCCCACGCATCACCGGCCGAAAGTTCGAGCAAGGAAGAAAAAGTTCGGCCACCGAGGAGAACGCTTCGAGAATACGCGGAAAGCCGACGACCCTCGCACTCCAGACAAACGGACCCAACCTGATAAGCCAACAAACGGGAACGCAGCCCATCGCTTGAAGTGGTCAACATAGTGTGCTCCAAATCGGCGAATGCTCCTTCGAACCGAACCTCTTCAGGCTTTGATCGACCACGCTTCAGATTGAAGTTGTATTTGCGCTTTTTATCTCCATTGAGCAATATTTTCTGTATTTCCTGAGGCAAATCGCCCCAGCTCGTCTTGAGATCAAAAGGAATCTGTTCGGCTAACTGGCGAAGAATGGCGTTGCGCTGAATAATCATACGTCTGGAGCCAAGTCGCCATGGCTTGATCGCACCCTTGCCCACGGCAATGGATGGATCCGGAATGACGAGATCTTCGCGAAAGCGAAGCACTTCGCCAAGGCCTCCGCAAGTTGAGCAAGCTCCATCGGGATTGTTCCAAGAAAAGAGTCTCGGAGTAGGGGCAGGATAGGTTTCGCCGCAAACCTGACAGGAATAGGCCTGAGAAACGGCAAATTCCTGAAAAGCGCCCCCTTTGTCCTCGGAAACAAGAACAAGTGCCCGCTCCCCACCTTCACGGAAAGCAAGTTCCAAGGAATCCGCA
>JABHOU010000463.1 GCA_018695085.1 Opitutia bacterium
TCTTCATTAGTAATATCGTTAATGCTCAAGAAGACCCATTGGGGGCAATACCTAAAACTGAGCAGGAAAAACTTGCTGATGCATCCGAAAAATCATCCCAGCAAAAAAAGACATTCATTGCAAGAAGTGCAAAAAACCTCGAAATGATTTGGTGTCCACCGGGTAGTTATCTTAGGGGCCACGTCTCTAGAACTAACACCGTAATTTTGACGGAAGGTTTTTACTTGGGGAAATACGAAGTAACTCAGGAACAATATCGGTCCGTAATGGGAGTTAAGCTAAGTTCTTTCCTCAGTTTTTTTAAAGGGGCGAAATTACCCGTTGAAAAAGTATCTTGGGAAGATGCCATGGCCTTTTGTAAAAAGTTGAACGAAAAAGAAAAAAATCGTATTCCTGAAGGTTGGGCTTTTACCCTGCCCACAGAGAGTCAATGGGAATATGCTTGTCGTGCAGGTACGAGAACCGCCTACTCGTGGGGTAATGAGATTGATTCCTCGCGGGCGAATTATAACTGGGGAAACAGACAGGACGACTCTACGCAATCGTGCGATGTGGGACAGTATGCTGCCAACCCATGGGGCTTTTATGATATGCATGGTAATGTGTGGGAATGGTGTGCCGATTGGTATGCCAAATACCCAAGTGGTGTTTTGACAAACCCAATAGGTCCGGCAACGGGCACGGTTCGGGTCAAGCGGGGTGGTTCCTGCCACGAAAACAGGGTGTCCCTGCTTTCTCATGTTCGTAACTACTACGCCCCTGACTATCGCTACCCCAACATGGGATTCCGTATTGTTTTCCAATCAACCTTACCCTCCTTGACTGGTTCGGACGGAAAATCAAGGAACCAAGGGAGGTCAGATAATAATGAAAAGAGCGAGAGTAACGGTGACCTGAAAAAACTTGCTGATGCATCCCAAAAATCATCCCAACAAGAAAAGACATTCATTGCAAGCAGTGCAAAAAACCTGGAAATGATTTGGTGTCCACCTGGCAGTTATCTGAGGGGCGACGGTTATAATACTAACACCGTAATTTTGACGGAAGGTTTTTATTTAGGGAAATATGAAGTAACTCAGGAACAATATCAGTCCGTAATGGGAGATAACCCAAGTAAGTTCAAAGGAATGAAATTACCCGTTCAATCCGTGTCATGGGAAGATGTCGTGGTATTTTGTAAAAAGTTGAATGAAAAAGAAAAAAATAGGATTCCTGAAGGTTGGATTTTTACCCTGCCCACTGAGAGTCAATGGGAGTATGCCTGTCGAGCAGGCACCACGACGAGATATTTCTGGGGAGAAAAAATAAATTCGGATTGGGCAAACTACGGAGAAAGTGGATATGAGAAAACAAGGGTGGTTGGGTCGTATCGCCCTAATTCATGGGGTTTTTATGACATGCACGGTAATGTTTGGGAGTTGTGTGCCGATTGGTATGGCAGTTATTCAAGCGGCACCTTGACAAACCCAACAGGCCCCGCATCGGGCTCGACTCGGGTCAAGCGGGGTGGTTCTTGGTACAGCCGTGGGACGCACCTGAGTTCTGCCAAGCGCTCTATTGGTTTTGCCCCAAGTTACCGCAGTGACTCCATGGGCTTTCGTGTCGTTTTCCAATTAAACAAGTAAGCTATGGATGGGGCTCTTAATGCATGAAGGGCGGAGTGCGGTGATTTGGAGGCAAGAATTTTATTCCCCTAAAATCCTATACCTAAGAATGATTTGTCTGACCAACATTGTAGAAAGCAAACACTTCGTTTACTAATCTCACACGATCCGAACTTAAGTAAGCAAGAATCGACATATATTTAATTCTCGCCCTCGAGTGAATGAACTCACTCAATTCCTTTAAACATAAGTAATGAAAAAAGCCCTCCTTCTTATCTACCTTTCGTTTGTCGCCATTTCCTGTGCCAAGCCGGATGTTGTATTTATCGTCGTAGATGACCTGAACGACTGGATAGGCGTGATGGGCGGGCATCCACAGAGTAAAACCCCTAACCTCGACGCGCTTGCGGCTCAGGGTGTCTTGTTTACCAATGCTCACTGCAATGCCCCCCAATGCGGTCCCTCCAGGACGAGTTTTTTGAATGGCCTCTATCCCAAGAGCACGGGCAGGTATTTCAACAGCACCCGCAGACCGGCTTTTTTGGGAGACCAACCGATGCAGGGGATCACTTCGAAAAACGCGCCGAAGAATCCCGTGATCTTGCACCAGCACTTTAAGCAAAACGGCTACCGGGTGGTAAGCGGTGGGAAAGTAGCCCACGGAAACACCGCCAAGTTGAAGGGACAAGTCGATGCGTATCTGAATCGTCCGCAGGACGTCCGCGGCAAATTTACCGACGACAAAGCGAATCTCTGGGGAGAAGGCGGACCGCATAACCATGCCGATGAACAAACCGGGGACTACAAGGTATCCAAATGGGCAATCGAGGAATGGAGGAAGGCCGGCGAAAAACCTCTCCTGATGACCGTTGGCTTCTATCGTCCGCACCGACCGTTCAATGCGCCCAAGGCCTACTTTGAAAAGTTTCCTTTGGAGAGCATTCAGTTGCCACAGGTCCAAGCTGACGATCTGGACGACCTGCCTCCTTACGGAAAGGCCTTGGCCCGATCCAATGCTCACAAGGATTTGTTCAAGCCAAGGACCGTGCATGAACAGATTCTGCACCTTGGGGGAGAGAAGGAATGGAAATACATGGTGCAATCCTACTTGGCCTGCATCAACTACGTGGACGTTCAAATTGGACGCTTGCTGGACGAGCTCAAAGTGAACCCTCGAAAACGGGATACGGTCATCGTACTCACCAGTGATCACGGCTGGAACCTCGGGGAGAAAACCCACTGGTGCAAGGCAGCGATCTGGAGAAACACCACCCGGGTTCCCTTTATCGTTGTCTCGCCCGGCGTGGCCAAAGCCGGACTTCGAAATAACCAGCCGATCTCTCACGTCGATATCTATCCAAGCCTCTGTGACTTTGCGGGCATCCCCAAGCCCGGTCATTTGGAGGGTCGTTCCATTCTTCCACTATTGAAAGACCCATCGGCAACTCGGGATTTTGCTTTTCTCAGTTATGGCCCGCAGAACACCGCAGCTCAATCGGAGAGATATCGATATCTCCGCTACGAGGATGGATCCGAAGAATTGTACGATCACAAAAAGGATCCTCATGAATGGACCAACCTGATTGCGAACGAGAAGTACCAAGCGATGAGAAAAAAGATGCGCACCAGGGTCATAGGCTTTCAGGGGGAGTAGCTCCGCAAGGAATGATTTCGAAGACGAATTTCATGAAAAAAATCCATGCAACATCGCTATGCTTCCTCTTGCTCAGCTCAAGCCTTTGGGCCAAGACAGAGACTTCCAAGCCGAACGTGCTCTTCCTTTCAATTGATGATCTGAACGACTGGGTGGGTTTCATGGACGGGCATCCTCAGGTCAAGACCCCCAATATGGACGCTTTGGCCAAGCGTGGTCGCAATTTCATCAATGCTCACTGCTCGGTCCCCGTGTGCACTTCCTCACGTGCCTCCGTGATGTCGGGCATCGGACCCATGACGCATGGCAGTTATGAAATCGGGCCCAAGTATGAGCAGTTGCCTGCTCTTGCCGACGCGCCCACCATTCAGCGATATTTCAAGGACCATGGCTACTACACCCTTTCCGGCGGGAAGGTCTTGCACCATGGATTCGGTGGTCGCTTGAGTGGAGATATCGACCGGTCACTGGGCCGTGCCCGCAGTCCGCACCCCAGGAAACCGATGAGCCGCCCGGCAAGCTGGAGTGGTGCCTGGGATTGGGGAGCGTATCCGGAAACGGATGCTGAAATGGGAGATATTCAACTGGCTGAAGCTGCCGCCAAAGCCCTCAAGGAGGACTTTGACAAACCTTTCTTCATGTCCGTCGGTTTCTTTCGTCCGCATGTTCCACTTTTGGTACCACCCAAATGGTTTGAGCTCTATGAGAAGGATAAGATCATCCTGCCCAAGAACCCGAAGAGCGACCTCGATGACCTGCCGAAGAACTTTCTGACCATCAATGACTATGCCGTGGCTCCGACTCATGCCGAGGTTACGGGAAGTGGTAATCAGCGAAGCCTTACTCATGCCTACCTTGCCTCGGTGAGTTTCGTTGATCATTGCGTGGGGATTGTCTTGGATGCCCTGGAGGCAAGCTCTTATACGGATAACACCATTATTGTCCTATGGAGCGACCACGGGTTTCACCTGGGTGAAAAACAGCATTGGGCCAAGCGCACCCTTTGGGAAGAGTCGACCCGTGTGCCTCTTCTTATCAGCGGTCTGGGAATCAAACCGGGCAAGGAATGCAAGGAACCTGCCAGCCTGCTCGATCTTTACCCTACACTGGTGGACTTGTGCAACCTGCCCAAAAACGATCGGCTCGAGGGAATTTCCCTTGTCCCTCAACTCAATGATCCGAACGCGGCCAGAAAGCAACCCGCCATTACGTCCTCCTATTTCGGCAATCATTCCATACGGACCCGTGACTGGAGACTGATCTCCTACGAAGACGAATCCAGGGAACTCTACGACCACCGGACCGATCCAGACGAATTTGTAAACCTAGCCAAAGATCCCAAACATCGAGGTGTGATAAAGCGACTGGCTAAATGGTTACCCAGAAAAGCCGCGCCTGAGTTCAAGGAAAAGTCGGAGCGTCTGCGTATACGTAAAAAATGAAAAGCTTGATTGCCCTTTTCCTTCCCCTCTTTTTCGCCTGTTCCTTCTGGCTGGAAGGAAAGGCTAAGGATACTGAGCGACCCAGCGTGCTCTTGATCAACGTGGACGATTGGAACGACTGGAACTCGGTGCTGAAGGGGCACTCTCAGGCGATTACGCCTAACATCGAGCGGTTCGCAAAAAAGGGGGTCACTTTTAGCAATGCGATTTGTGCTTCTCCGTCCTGCGTGCCCTCGCGCCCCGCTCTCTTTACGGGGATTGCCCCGTCGCGTTCGGGCAATATTTCAAATGACAGCGGAAAGCGTCCGTGGCGGTTTTACGCCGGGTCGGAAACCGTTACGATTCCGAAGTTATTTTCTCAAAACGGATGGGCCAGCATCGGTATCGCCAAAAACTTCCACCGGGGGGATGCCCCTGAATTCGATACTTATGTTCCTCCGTTCAAAACCCCGAAAAAACTAAAGAAGGCGGGGATTAACTTAAACTCCTCCGCCATTTGGGATATTGCGGATATACCTGTCTCTGAAATGGGCGACTACAAAGCCGCCAGCTCGGCCATCAAAACCATCGATTCGCACAAAGGACCGATCTTTCTTTCGGTTGGTATTTATCGTCCTCACGTCCCATGGATTGTGCCGCAAGCCTATTTTGACCTGTATCCTCCGGAAACCCTGCGGCTTTCCGAGCGGCGTAAAGAAGATTTGGATGATTTGCCCGAGCGCTTGAAGCTCGTTGCCGGTTTTGAAGCAAAGTTTGGCAAGGGCTATCATGAAAAGCTGGTCAAAAAGGATTACGACAAGCAATTTGTAAGGGCTTATCTTGCGAGCGTAACCTTCGCGGACGAACAGGTCGGTCGGATTCTAGACGCATGGTACGCCAGTTCCTACGCCAAAACGGGCTACGTGGTTCTGTGGAGCGACCACGGCTATATGCTTGGTGAAAAGCAAGCGTGGTCCAAAATCAAACCGTGGTATGACTCGTCGCGCAGCAATTTCATGATTGCGGGGCCCGATCTACCCAAAGGTACGATTTGTGGAAAAGCGGTTTCATTGCTCGATCTCTATCCTACACTGGTCGAACTGCTTGACTTGCCTAAACCGCGTCAGACTCTGGATGGAAATAGTCTAGTGCCACTCCTTGAAAACCCTGATGCCGAGTGGGATCGTCCCGTGCGGATGACCAGTCAAATGGATGGTGTCTTTTATGAGTCCATTCTCTCCAATGATTTCCGGATGACGCGTTTGGCCACCGGAGAAACCGAGCTCTATAAACTCGCCGACGATCCACACGAATTCACCAACCTTGCGAGCAATTCGGAATACGCACCGGTGATTGAAAAACTAGAAAAACACTTATCGTTCAGTTATCCGAAAATCCCTGCAGACGGATGGATGGAAGCCGAACTGATCCCCGCTCAGACATCGGCTGATTATCGACTCCGCGGGAATTGTCATTACTCGCTAGCGGATGCGACCGCATCCGGGGGAAGGCTTGTGTGCGCCCTCTTGCACGCAGGAGCCGGCAGTTACATTGAGTTTGTCATCGACTTGCCAGCTGCCGGAACTTACCGCCTCGAAGGCACCATCGCTATGAGCTGGACATGCTCGGTATTAGTCGATGACGTAAAAAATGATGCGGCTCAGGCCGATGGAGGCTATCCTATGAAACGGATCGGCTCCCTGGAATCTTCCCCCACACTTGCAGATGTTTCGATGGGCGTGGTTCACTTTGAAAAACCCGGGCTTAAAATCATCCGCTTTGAAACGAAGCAAAAACAAGAGGTGAAATTAGATCGATTGCGCCTGCTCAAAAAAGTCTCTGGCTTGGAACCAAATTAAACCTGGCCTGACATGGGGAAAGTTGAAAACAAAAACCGCGATCATCATTAAAAGCCGAATCACTCTTGCCACTCGCTTTCTTCACCTGTAATTAACTCCAAACTCTCAACCTTCTTAACCAATCCCAGGCTCATTTATCATGACTGCTTCGACATCCATTTTACCCGAAAAACTTCACGAATACCCTCAGCAAGACGTGATCGACGGATCCGGCGGAGAATCAGCTGCCATTCTCGATGACTGCATCAACCAGAACGACGGGGTGTTTCAACTTATGCACCGTTACGCAGGCAGGACTTTTTGCTCCCCGGGAAAACGCATTCGACTGGACGAAGGATCGTACTATCCCGATTACATGGGCGGTACGGGTCTCGATGAAATTTGGATGGGGTGCACCGTGCCCATCGTTACGGGTGTCATAGACACGCGCACGAACAAGGCCCCGTATCGCGAAGGCGAGTCGCACGTTCTCACTCCCAACGGGCAAGTCATCTCTTTGCAGGATTTGATCCTCGCCAATCCAGAAACGGTCATGGGCGAGAAGATCACGGCCTTTTCGAAATCTCTCTACGGTGACCCGACCTGGCCGATCGTCTCCAAGAAATTCGACAATTTGAACCCGATTCCCCATCACCTTCATTGGTCGAAGTGGGAAGTCTATGACATCAATTCCTTCGACAACCCCGGCGTGAGCCCCTCGCATTATCACACCACGGCCATGGGACTGTACCCGTTTGTCACCAAGGACCAGTTTCTTGCCTGCATGAAGAGTTTCGGGCAAGGCGAGTATAATGGGGTTCGGCACTTGTCACCGCACACGATGATGCACATTGACAACGGCTTCGTAATGCCGAACGGCGTTCTCCATTCCCCAACAGACCTTTGCACCCATGAGGTACACGTTACGATGGATGAGCACTTCCTGGCCGAGGATCTTACCTTGGACGGGAGTATCGGAGCAGCCGATGCGTTCTACGCATGCCGTGAGGAGGACTACCCGAAGGACCACCATGAAGACTGGGAATACCTGGTTGAAAAGTTCGACTTCGAAGCCAATCAGGACCCCGACTTCGTTCAGAAGAATTCACGTCCGGCAATCACCGCGGAAGAATTCTCAGGCGACGGAGTGGACGCAAAATGGATTGTCTACGGCAAGGTTCTCGGTGACCAGAAGGTCTCGATTCTCCGTCTTACCGTCAGCCCTGGCGCCAAAACGACTTTTCGTCCGGACAGCCCCACCCTTTTCCACACCAATGGAGGTAGCGGTCGGGTTGGAAAGCTCGAAGTCAACTATCACCAGAATATGGTTCTCGGCGAACTCTATCCCGAAATCGGATTCATCACCCAAGCCGCCCTTTCGAATGGCGGTGTGGAAATCGAGAACACCGGTTCGGAACCGCTCGTTTTGACCTTCGACTTCCCGCAAAACGCCCATTCCCAGACACCTGGTGTTACCGCTACGGGGTAGACGGCCGACCGAGCAAATGCAGCGGACTCAAAGAGAGGCCGTTCGAGGGCAAGGAACGAGGGTTTGAACAGAGTTATTCCTAGGTAATCGTTTTCGTATCCTACGGAAACTACTCCACAA
>JABHOU010000130.1 GCA_018695085.1 Opitutia bacterium
ATCAACGTAACAGGTGGTGAAAGTCAAATAATCGAAAAAATTCTTCCTCAGGGGAACAAGGAGTTGATCTATCATCACACTCTACAACCCGGCGAATTTGCTTTCCAATCCGATACTCGTGACGAATTCATTCACGGTACCGACCTTTGGCATCATGTCACGCCGATAAGAACTGCAGACCCTGCCTTGGGCGAAGGGTGGCGAGAATTAATTGGATTCGACATCAACGTCATTGAATGACGACCGTCCCGTCGACCAAGTCTACTATTCGAAATCCAAGCAAACAGAAGCCTGCGCATGTTCGAGCCTCTGTCCGCTATCTTTTCTTTGTTTGGTAAGTGACTTTTTGGCCGTTGCGGGGATTGTTCATGCTATATGTCTTCCCGTCGGCGGCTACGGAGAGCTTCAGGTAGTGGCCCTTGCATCCATCTCGGTCAGTCAAGTTGGCAATATATTCCTCGATTGTGTTGTTCTCGGGATCCTTTTTTCGCAGGTTCTTGTGCACCTGCCACATAGCTTGGATGGACTTGGCTCCCTTGAGGGCGGCGAAGCTGCCCGCGCCGCATCCCTTGGTGTGGCCGTTGTTCATCACCGACACCGTGGGGGCCAGGCTATTTATCATGACCGGGTTGTTGCTGGAGTCGAGACCGTGGTGGTTCACTTGGTAGACGTCTATTGTCCCGATTACATTGAAGGGAGTTACTAGTTTGGCTTCGATGTTCCAAGTGAGGTCTCCGCCATCGAGAAACCTAAATGCTCCTAATTCGAAGAGGGTGGCCACGCTGTTTGCATTGTCGGAGAGATCCTCCGGTTTTGCAGGCACACTGCCGGCTAGTGGGTTTTTGGTTAAACGAACATTTGCTGGCGGCTGAATGACCTTTTGGTCGGCGACTACGCAGGTAACCTTTAGCTTGGCCGATCCCTTAGCTTGCTTCAGCGGGAAGACATAGCCTGGTTTGACGATGTTTCGGCTGTCTGCTTTCATGTCGCGGTAGGGTTTGACGAGCTGTGGGAAAATCGGGTTTTTACGATGCCGGTCCGGATTCTTCTTTGGGATGCCGTTGTCGTTCACCACGCCGATGGGCATCAGGTTGGCCAGCATGGCGGCTCCTCCGTAGTGGTCGCCGTGGAAGTGAGTGGTTATGAGGTGATCGATCTTCTTTAAGCCCGCCACCTTTGTTGCTACTTGGTGTATTCGTCCTGCATCGCGGGTGCCTGGGTTGCCCGTGTCGACGAGAAGAGATTCGCCTGCAGGAGTTACCGCAAGGGTGGCAGCACCCCCTTCGACGTCCACCCAGTATATGTCAAGAGTACCCGTGGCAGTAATGGTTAAAGGAAGGAACAAAAGAAATATAAAATAGGTCCGACGTAACTTTTGCATCGTTTCGAATTGTGATTGGTTAGGATGGTTCGGAAAGCATTCCTTTGGATTTATACATTGATAACAAGCCTTTTATCTTCCTTGATCCGAACAATTGGGAATAACTTCTCTTTGACTCCTTCGCTTGGTCTTGGTTTCTCATTTATGGTGGAGGTAGTAATTTCATTGTTAGTGTGATGGATGATGACATAGGGATGTTGTTTGATGAGTCGCCTGCTGTGCGGCTTATGCGTAGTCGGTTAGGGGCTTTTGTGGCTGGATTTTTGTTCAAGACCTTCAAGGCTTGGAATGTGCTTGAAGCTTCGGAAGAGGAACTGGGCGCTACACTTGCCGAACATCTGGAACAGTTGCGAGAGCACGAGGGTGCCGATGCTCCAAAGCGATTGCCTTCTGATTACTTGGATGAATGGTGCGACGAGGAGCACCGCTATTTGACTAAGTCCTATTCAGAGGAGAGAGAGGAATACGTATTTCGCCTGACACGGCACTCTCAAAAGGCCTTGAATTGGCTGCAGGACTTGATGGCTTTGCAACGTCGCGGATATGCTACTACTGAGTCTCGCTTCAATCGAATCCTTTTTCAAATGCGGGAATTGTCCCAAGGCGTTAATTCCGACCCCGAAGCCCGTATTCAGGAACTGATCGCCAAACGGAACGAACTGGATGAGGAAATAAAGCGCATCCGAGAGACAGGGGAAGCCCCAATTTTCGGTGAGGATATGGTGCGTGACAATGTTCACGATCTTGCCGACTTGATTGAGAACTTCCTTTCCGACTTTAGAGCGATCGAAGAATTCTTCAAAGAACATGCTCGAGAAATTTCCAGACTTTATGCAGCTGGGGATGCATCCAAGGGCGACATTGTAGAGCGGACTTTGGATGCTGACGACGAACTGCGAGCTTGTGATCAGGGTAAGAGCTATTTTGGTTTTCGTTCCATGATGACGGATCCGGTGGTTGCTCGAGATCTACGTAAACTTATTGACGAAATAGGTGCCATAGCTCGCCAAAGAGGTTTCGATTCCAACCAGACCTTTCGTAGTTTTGCCGATCGCCTCTTTGGAGAAGCCGCTGCGGCTCAGGGTGCCTATGGTCGGATCAGTCGCAAGCTCCGGCAAGTTGTTGGCGATCACGTCGGGTCTGGAGGGCAACAAATTAGGGATAGTTTAAGTCTTATCCGACAAGGAGCTTTCCGTCTTCGTGAGAATCCTCCCGAAGATTGGGAGTTCGAGATTGAAACGCGACCGGTTCTATACAACTTTCTGGAACTGGACTTCTGGGAACCGAAAGCCGTGGAACCGTTTGGCCTGGTGAAAACTGCTACAAGCGGCGATGCCGAATGGATCAACGAACTTCTCCATTCCGTGGGAGAACCTTTGGAGCTTACTAAATTTCGGGAACGCGTTAATGACGTTTTGGAGGAGAAGGAGCAGGTTAGCTTGACGGAACTTGTTGAGCGTTACCCCCTGGAGCATGGAATCGTAGACATTGTCTGCTACCGCGTAGTGGCCTCTGAAGATAGTCGGCATCTCTTGGTTCCCGATCAAGTAGTCAAAATCGATCTTAATCGTGAGCAGCAACCTCGCTACACTGAAGTGCAACAACTTTTATTCCAAAGAGAACTAGTATGAATGCAGCTATATCACACCGTCACGTAATTGTTCGACTACTACAAGGACCTGTCTATCAAGAGGACCTCGACCTATGGGGCAAATTGGGAGCAGAATGGGAGCGGATACGCGATCACTTCATGCAAATGGGGCTTGAAGTCGCTCGTGACGATGCTGCCGGTTATGCCTTTGTCCGTCACCGCGAGGATATTGAAGACGATGATCCCGACGATGGATGGGGTGATTCCGTTGAGGCTCCTCTTCCTCGCTTGTTGCGGCGTACTCGACTCACTTACCACCAAACCATTCTCCTCGTTTTGCTGAGGGAGGAATTGATGCGTTTTGAACAAAACCAGGAAGAGGGATCTCACTTGTATCGCACGGCCCAGGAATTGCGCGATTTGATGTCGGCCTACTATCCTGAGCTGCATGACGAAAAGAAAGTTCACCGACAAATTTCCGGACTTATTTCAAAGTTTGAGGATTGGGGGCTTCTTCGTCGCGTTCGAGACAAGGATGGAGGCCTCTACCGGGTTGAGCGAATCATTAAGGCAAAATTGCCCCCGGAGAAACTAGCTGAAGTTCGTGAAAAACTAAAACAACGAACACCTGAACTTGATGGAGGAATGGAGGAAGAAGATGCTTGAATCACAACTTGAACTCGAATTCTCGCCAGACAAGAGTACTGCTGGCTATCGTTTGCATGAGTTGTCCTTGTTGAACTGGGGTACTTTCAATCAGACTGTTCACACCATGCGTTCGGATGGACGAACCTCAATGATTACCGGTCGCAATGGTTCGGGTAAGTCTACTATTGTCGATGCGTTGCTTACTCTTCTAGTACCGAATCGAGTTCGGAATTACAATGTAGCCTCCAGTCAAGCTGGGAGTCGGGAGCGCAATGAGCGCGACTATGTTTTAGGAGCCTACTCCGAAATACATGATTCCGAGACCGGGCAGGGTCGAAAGGAAACTCTTCGTAAACCCGGGGAAACTTACTCCGTTCTTCTCGCTTGGTTTCATAACGAGGCTTACAAGACGGATGTAACCCTTGCTCAAGTGCTTTGGTGCACTCCTGCTGGGAAAATCGAGAAAATTCACATTGTCGAGAAACGTCACCTGACGATCGAGAAGGATTTTAACGATTTGGGCGATGCCGACAAAATTCGAAAGATCATCAAGGAGCGGAAACTTACTACCTTTGATTCGTTTACGGCCTACAGCAAGAAACTTGAGTCGATGTTGTTTATGGATGTCGATCTCGGTTCTCGCTCACCCATGTCAGTTTTCAACCAAGCGGTGTGCATCAAAGATGTTCGTGATCTTACTCAGTTTATTCGCGAGCATATGCTGGACGATGGTGGAGCGAGAGAAAAACTGGTGGCTCTGCAAGATCGATTCGATGACCTACGTGGTACTCATCGCAGAATCGAGACCGCTGCCAGTCAATTGGAAGAATTAGATCAAATAAAGTCCACTCATGTTAAGTTTCTGGAATCCTCTGCGCATCGCGACCATTCGGGGCTATTGCGTTCTGCGATTGAGCCTTTTTACGCCAATGCCGAACTCGAGAGCCGAATCGAGCGAATTGAAGAATTGAAGCATCGCGAGGAGGCAGAGCGAGCTCGTTTGAAAAGTTCTCGTGAGGAGGTGGATCGTCATAGAGACAAAGTGCATCACCTCGAAAGAGTGCTCGCGGATAGTGATGAAAATAGACGATTGGAGCAAGTCGGGGCTGAGTTAGATCGTTTGCGGGACAAACGTGAGATGGTTTCCAAGAGAGCTGCCACTTTCGAGCGCTTGCTAGGCTCCTGGGAACGCGGTCTTGTCGTCAAGGATGAGGAAGCCTTTTTGGATTTACGTCGTGAACTTCAGGAAAAGATTCCTCGTCACGAAGCTAGAGTATCCGAGCTGGACGAAGTGCATCCGGATCTGAGCTACAGCCTTAGGAATACAAATGAAACGATCGACAAGCTGGAGGCTCAAAGAAATTATTTGTTAGAAGCTAATTCGAATGTACCCGTAGAAATCTCTCGGCTTCGCGATGGTTTGGCGGTTGCTTTGGATCGGGATGTTGGGGAGCTACCCTTCATTGCCGAACTGGTACAAGTTGTGCCTGACGAGGATAAGTGGACTGGTGCCGTAGAACGATTGTTACGCCCATTTGCTTTATCTATATTGATTCCCTCCAAGTTGGCTCGTAAGGCTGAAGCTTTTCTTCATGAAAACGACTTGGGAGAAAGAATTGCTTTCGTTTGTCCCAAGACCGATGCCAAGCAACCAAAGCTTCATGATGATTCCGTGGTCGCTAAGTTGACCTTGCGTAGTGAATTGGACGAAAGTCGGCAGACTTGGCTTCGCTCTGAACTGGCTGATCGTTTTCCGCATCTTTGTCGTGTAGAACCTGATAAGGAATTTCACAAAATGCCTCACGCGGTCGCGCTTTCGGGATTGATTAAAACTGATGGGATACTTCGAGAGAAAGATGATCGATACGACGTGGATGATGCATCCCGGCATGTTTTGGGTTGGGATGTAGATCCTAAGCAAAGATCGCTTGATGAGCGCCTCAGCTTTCTTCGTGAAAGAGCCGACGAAGCCGCTCGTGCCGTTCGTGAGGCCGATTCCGAGCGTACCGAGTTAAGGATTCAGCTTAAAGCGGGCGCACAGTTACTTTCAAGTGCTGGAGAGTTCTCTGACGTTGACCGCTTGGGTTTGGCCACTCGCATGGCCGATCTGGAGGATGAGGAGCGAGTAATCGTTGGAGGTTCGGACGTTTTGCGAAAGCTAAAGGATGATTTGGACTCCACATCGCAAAAGTTATCTGAAGCGCAGGAACTCAGGGATGAAGTCTTGAGACGAATCGGTGGTGTGGAAGCTCGAGCCGAGAGGAACGAGGACCGAATCACTAATCTTCGCGTACTTCTTGAAGAAGCCAAGAAGGACCTTCGGATGCCCGATTCGCCTTCTGATGCCGAGGACGATTCCGCTGAGGACTCATTGGTGGATTCTCTTTTTGCGGAAATCGAGGATTCTTTCGGAGCTCCCCCCGAGGAGCCCGATGATATTGAGACTGCTGCAAGAAATGCCTTGCATTCCATGGATGAGAAAATTCGCAAGCTAGAAGTCTCTCTCGATAAGTTTCGCGATCAGAACGTAGCGGCGATGCAGCGATTTGTCGCGGCACCCAGAAATCAGGCTTTTCGCGATGAACTCCCTCTCGATTTGGAGGATGGGTACAACGGAAATACATTTGATCCATTTGAAGAGGTTCGCAAGCAAATCGAGCTTGAGGACTTGGCAAAAAACAAAGAACGGTTCGAGCAATTATTACGCGTTCAAGTACCGGAAGAGGTCTCTAGTTTTAGTGAGGCCCTCGAGTCGCATCGCGATCGCATTCGAAAGCGTATCAACGAGTTGAACGAGCATCTTTCTCGAGTAACTTTTGATCGCAAGGAAGCTACCTACATTCAGCTTAAGGCTGAGGATTCCGGAGATGACGGAGTAAGGCGCTTCAAAACCATGCGTCGATATGCTCTCGAAGGCGACTTGGAGACGGAGGACGAGGGTGATCGTCGCCGTGAGCGTTATCATAGGGTAGAGCAATTCTTGGCAGAGCTAGAGAATGACGAAACTTGGACCTCTCGAGTCATTGATGTTCGTAATTGGTTCCGATTCCGAGCGGATGAATTCTATAAGGAAGGGGACTTGCGACAAAGTTACTCTGGTGCTTCAGGGAAGTCGGGCGGAGAAAAAAATCGTCTCGCATCCACCATCTTGGCAACTGCCATAGCATACCAGTATGGAATCGATGTGGGTGGACGCAGAACGGAAACCTTCCGCCTTGTGGCCGTGGATGAAATGTTCAGCAAGACCGATGACGAGTTTTCCGAATTCTTGCTCGATCTATTCAAAGAGTTCCATCTACAACTACTTATCGTCCAACCCCTGGATGCCAAGATTCACGTGGTGCAGAAATACGTCGAGCGCTATCATGTCGTCGAACGGCGGGATGGTGTTTCTTTCGTTGGGGACTTGAGTGTGAAGGAGTATCTGAACGAGCAAACCGATGGCGACGACGAACATGATCAGTTGCCCGAGGAAGAATCAGTGCCCTCTGAGGTCGAATAAACCTCAACCTTTGGTCAGGGCATTAGCTGTTTATGCCTGTAGATCTACGGGTAGTAGTTTTTTGCCTAAGTGAATCTTTAACACTCTAGGTCTAGGCCACGATGCCTTTTATTACGCGGGCTTTTTCGACGCCTGTCAATTTGGTGTCAAGACCTTGGTGTTTAATGGAGAAGCGGTTGTGGTCGATTCCGAGTTGGTGAAGCATAGTGGCGTGTAGGTCACGTACATGGACCACCTCTTTTTCTGCGTGGTAACCTAATTCGTCTGTTTCGCCGTAACCGACACCGCCTTTGATGCCGCCTCCGGCCATCCACATCGAGAATCCTTTGACGTGGTGGTCGCGACCAGCCCCGCCTTTTCCTTGAAACATCGGGGTACGTCCGAATTCTCCACCCCAGACGACGAGTGTGTCTTTAAGTATGTCGCGTTGCTTGAGGTCTTGAATAAGTGCCCAGGTCGGCTTGTCGGTGAGGCCACAACATGTGTTCATGTACTTAACCAGTCCGCCATGATGATCCCAACCACGATGGTAGAGGTGGATGAAGCGTACGCCTCGCTCGGCTAGCCTTCGGGCAAGCAGGCAATTGGAGGCATAGGAACCATCGCCG
>JABHOU010000464.1 GCA_018695085.1 Opitutia bacterium
TAGCAGATGACGTCTCCCTTCAGCTGATAGATGGCTTTCCACAGATTCTCGCCTTTGCCACGTTTGTTGCCCATTTCCGGAAGAATGTCGGCGGCAAGGTAAACATCCGCGCCGTAAGCGGCGGCCACCTCTCTCGTACGGTCGTTAGAGCCGGAATCGATGACTGCAAACTCGTCGACCAATCCGTATCGTTCCATTAATTCCGAGCGGAGAATAAGGACTTCTTTTCCAATCGTTTTTTCCTCGTTTAGCGTTGGAATGCAAAGAGAGATGGTAAGTCCTTTGCTTTCTTTTTCCTCGACTAGCTTGCGTAGGTCCCAGAAGTCGTTGTGGTGGAAAGTGTTTCGTTCCAGCCAGCTTTTTGTTTCAGTCTTCATGCGTCGCACAGTCCCTCATCGATAGACCTCAAGAGAGAGATCAGTTGAGCAAGGCCCTTGAACAGGGGTTCCAGAAGTATGCTCTCGTTTTCGTCGCGAAGGTTTTCTGCTGTGGTAAGCCCAAGGGTGACGCCTGGGTGACCTGCTTGGATGATCGCGTTTAGGTCTCCTGTGCTTGGATCCACTTTGGGAGTGATGTCAAGGGAGTCCATGATTGCACGGGTGGTCTTTACCAAAGGGTGGCCAAAGGGAATACTGCAGTTTGGTCGTCGAGCCACGATTTCGAGTTTTACTTCCGTGCCGGATTCCAAGGGGAATTCCTCGGAGAGGTCGCGTACTTGGTTTTCTAAATCGGTCACTACCGTATCGGCCTCGCTAGTGATCTCGAAGCGAAGCGAGCCGCGCTTGGGAACGGTATTGTAGGTGGATCCGCAACGGAGCCCCCCGAACACTACACTTGTCTTTGGCTCGCGAGGGATCGGTATCTCCATGATTCTTCCGACCAAGCGAGAAAGGTGGGCAATGGCCCCGGAAGCCCCGAATCGGTTCCAGTCGTAATCACCTGGGATTCGTAAGCTTATCTCTCCTCGCAAGGCACCTAGCCCGGAATAGCTTAAGCGTCCTTGCGTTGCCCCTTCCACGCAGATTCCAGCTCGAAATGGCCGTTGCGTAGTTTCTAAAAAGTGATGGGCACCTTGGAGGTTGCCCCGACCGAGGCTTTTGACATTGGCGAGGAGCAGGAGGTCGTCCTTGAGTTTGATACCAAGTGAATCAAGCAGCGTGGGAAGAGTGAGAATGGAGGATAAGCCGATGGCATTGTCCGCGATCCCGGGACCTGTTATCCTGTCCGAACCCACGCACATGGCGTGGTTGGTCTCGTGATCAAAGACATTGTCGGCGTGAGCCATGAGGAGAATGGTGTTTTCTCCCTCTGTGCCGGGTAGAAGAGCCGATGCGTTTCCGCAATCATCGATGGTGGGATCCACTAATTCGTTTTCCCGGAATCGATCGATTACGAAGCGTATCCTGTTTTCTTCTCCAAAGGTAGGGGACGGGATTTCGCCTAACAGAACTGCGTTCGCGAGGAGTTCTTCGCGAACTTCACTTAGTCTTTCGACTTGTCGTGGAATTTCCGCCAAGAGTGTGGCAAGAGTTTCTTCACCATTGGTAAGTTTGCTCTTCATGTTTGCTTGGCTTTAGGAAAAAGGAGCCTAACTGGCCACGTCAAAGTTTTCTAGAGGTGTTTGTTGTTGAAAATTCTGGTCATTTGACCATGAGTTTACTCAGGTTGCCGCAAGAGCGGTTTTTGTCGAATCTCATGTCAAAAAAAATTGGTTTTGTCTCTACCCGCTTTGCGGGACAGGATGGGGTTTCTCTCGAGAGCGCCAAATGGGCGGAAGTGCTTTGGGAAGATCGCCACGTCAGTTTTTGGTACAGTGGTAAAAGTGATCGTGAAGCTGATATCAGTCATGTCGTCCCAGAGGCCTATTTTGGATTTTCCGAGAACGAGTGGATAAACGAACGGATATGGGGTTCGGAGCGCCGAAGTCGTCTATTGACCGAACGAATCAGAGATCTTTCCGAATACCTAAAGGGGACCCTTTATCAATTCGTAGAGAAATTCGAGATAGACATCCTGATTCCTCAAAACGTGCTGGCTATTCCTATGCACATTCCCCTGGGGATTGCCCTGACAGAGTTTCTCTCCGAGACTCGAATGCCAGCCATTGCCCATCACCATGATTTCTACTGGGAGCGCACGCGGTTTTCCGTGAATGCAGTGCCTGAATATCTAGATATGTCTTTCCCTCCGGATCTTGCGAATATGCGCGACGTGGTAATTAATCAGGAAGCTCAGGAGCAACTGGCCCTTCGCAAGGGTATTTCTTCTTTGGTGATTCCCAATGTCTTTGATTTCGACAACCCCCCCATCCCGCCTGACGACTACGCCGCTGACGTTCGGAAGGAGTTGGGGTTGGCTCCGGATGACTTTTTCATACTTCAACCAACTCGTGTTGTTCCTCGAAAAGGCATCGAGCAATCAATTAAATTGGTGAGTCTTCTCAAAAACCCAAAGTGCAAGCTAGTTATTTCCCATGAAGCAGGTGATGAGGGTTACGAGTATTATGGGATGCTCGAGCAACTCGCCAAGGAAGAAGGCGTAGATCTTCGCTTGGTCGCCGATCGAGTGGGCGAAGTACGGCAGCGAGATTCCAAAGGCCGAAAGGTGTACACCCTTTGGGACCTTTATCCTCACGCTGACTTCGTTACTTACCCGAGCATATACGAAGGCTTTGGCAATGCTCTTCTTGAAGCGGTTTATTTCCGCAAACCCATCTTGATCAATCGCTACTCTATCTTTGTCCGCGACATCGAACCCAAAGGCTTTCGCCTGCTGACCATGGATGGTTTCGTTTCTCCATCCTTAGCCGACCATGTTCGAGAAGTTCTCCACAACGAATCTTACAGAAACGAAATGGTGAATCACAACTACGAGATTGCTCGGCAGTTTTACTCCTACTCTGTCGTTCGCAGTAATCTGCGAGCCTTTATCTCCAGTCTCACTGGCTATTAGTCGTTTGAAATGAACAGTATCTCTTCCATCGTGAAGCATGTCTCCAACTCTAAATTGAAGACTATTCGCCGTCGCTTTCAAAAGCTATATGGAGCTACCGTCGCGGACCAATTGCTTGAGCGTTTTTATCACATCCTCGGTCGCTATGGAGTGGGAATCGATGCTCATCAGACTGAGGGTTTGTGGAGCGAGAAGGACGCCGTTCTTATCACCTATGCCGACATGGTTTCCCAAAAAGGCGAGGTTCCCCTCGATACTCTTCGCCACTTTTGCAGTGAGCGTTTGAAAGGCGTCTTTTCCATAGTACATCTTTTGCCTTTTTACCCTTGGTCTTCCGACGATGGTTTTTCCGTTGTCGATTATCGTCAGGTGGACGAGCGCTACGGCGCTTGGGAGCACATTCGCAGTTTTGCAGATGAATTCGATCTAATGTTCGA
>JABHOU010000465.1 GCA_018695085.1 Opitutia bacterium
CCATTGCTCTGTGGAAATGGCTGAACCAACTCTTTTCCCATCTCGACCTCCCGCCACTTTCCAAGAAGATTTCTTTTCGCTCCTCTTACTCCTTGGGCTTCATGCTGGAATTAATGTGGAAAGGGCTTCGGCTTACAGGGGAGCCCCCAATGACTCGATTCGTTGCCGTTCAGCTCGCCAAAGACCATTGGTTTTCGACCGATGCGGCTCGACGCTACCTTGGCTACGAGCCGATCGTGTCAATGGAAGACGGTCTCAGCGACACAGTCGATTGGCTAAAAGCTTCAATCAAAGGACTTGGTTAGCTACTGGCTGAACCTTTGCCTTGCGGCCTCAGAAAGAAAGCAAGCTGCCGATACCGAGAGATTCTGGGAGCCAGCCGAACCGGACATCGGAATAACAAGAGACTCGTCCTGATTCTCAATCCAAAAAGGCCCAAGCCCTTCGCGTTCACTACCCAAAAGAAGCGCTACCCCATTTGTAAAATCTCCCTCCCAAAAAGGCACTGCATTCTTAGAGCCGGAGCCACATATTCTTAAGTTATGGGCTCTGAGAAAATCAAGACTCTCTGTTTTTGATCCAACGGCAACAGGCATTCTTAAAGAAAGGCCTTGGGATGAGCGAATTACGTTCGGATTGAAAAAGTCAACGGCGGCATCCGACAACAGGACCGCATTGACACCAAAAGCTTCGGCGCTACGCAATACAGCACCGAGGTTCCCCGGCTTCTCCACTTCATCGAGAACAAGAACGAGCGGACTAGCTCCTAAAGAAAGACGACTGGGTTGCAAATCGAAGGTCTGGGCAAGGGCTATGACTCCGTCAGGGTTTTCGCGATACGAGGACTTGGCAAAGGCATCTTTGCCCAGTTCGAAAAGCTCGGCTTCAGTTTCATTAAAGCGGTGTAAAAGAATGTCCTCTCCTCGCTTGCGGAAAAAAGACGGGCAAAAATAAACCTCCGTGAAATTTCGTTCGGCATCAATGCCGACTTCGATTTCTCGCAACCCTTCGATTGGGAAAAGGCCCAACTCCCTACGCCGACGAGGAGACTCACGGAGCTTCACGAGTTCTTTGACTCGTGAGTTTTGGAGACTGAGAATGATTTCGCTCAAGACTACCGTAAAAAACGGTTTTGCGTACAACGGTCGAGCAAGATAAAGATTTTTTTATGACGCAAGCCCCGAAAAACTTTCAACCGGAACCATATGAATACCACGAAGAGCTTACACTGCAGGTGGAAGATTTGACGAACCTTGGCCGCGGAATAGCCCGAGACGGCGATTGGGTGGTGCAGGTCGCTCATGTCCTGCCGGGCGAAACAATAAAGGCGCGCGTGTACCGAAATCACAAAAGCTATTCGGTTGCAGACTGCATCGAGGTACTTGAGTCTTCTCCCGAGCGAGTGGAGCCCGTTTGCACATTATACTCGGATTGCGGAGGCTGCCAGTATCAGCATGTCTCCTACACGGCTCAACTCGAGTGGAAACAACGACATGTAAAAGAGTCCCTGAACCGTATAGGAGGAGTGGACATAGAGGTGTTACCCGTTTTTCCCTCGCCCAAACCCTACGGTTACCGTTCAAAGCTAACTCCTCATTTTCAAACCGGTAAAGATGGAGAAATCGGTGCCATTGGCTTCCTTCGGCAAGGTTCGCGCCGCGCTATCTTGGATGTACCTCAATGTCCAATCGCCACAGAAGGTATCAACGCAGCACTCACGGATGCCCGACAGA
This sequence comes from Opitutia bacterium, assembly GCA_018695085.1. Taxonomy (GTDB): domain Bacteria; phylum Verrucomicrobiota; class Verrucomicrobiia; order Opitutales; family Seribacteraceae. Next base: position 1,734 of record JABHOU010000465.1, read on the forward strand.
ACCTAAGGTCAACTTGGAAAAGAAAAAAGGGGGGCACCTTGCTACTCAGAGATACCCAAGAAGGTGTGACGACCGATTCTCAAGCCATTGTTTCAGAAACTGTGAACGACCTCGTTTTCCAATTCAAAGCCGGCGAATTTTTTCAAAATAATTCTTTCCTGCTTCCCGAAATGGTCAGTTACGTGGTGTCGGAGGCCAAAGGAGATGGACTCGAATGCTTGGTCGACGCTTACTGTGGGGGTGGTCTGTTCGCACTCTCGGCAGCCCAAAGCTTCCCGCGAGTGATGGGAGTGGAGATAAGTCGAGACGGTTTCGATTGGGCAAGAGCGAACGCCGTTGTTAACCGGATCGAAAATTGTGAGTTTCTGTTAGGTAATGCATCTGAAATCTTTGCTGAGCTAAACATTTCAGGCGAATCGTGTTCTCTGGTGGTAGACCCACCGCGCAAAGGTTGCGGTGATGATTTTCTTCGGCAAGCTCTGGCGTTCGGGCCGGCTCGCATCATCTATGTTTCTTGCGACCCCTCCACACAGGCCAGGGACTCCCAATATCTGATAGAAGGTGGTTATGCCATCGTGAAGGCACAGCCATTTGATCTTTTCCCGCAAACGCGGCATGTTGAAAACGTGCTCACTTTCGTGAAAGAGTCCCCTTCCTCTCACGAAGCCAACCCGTAGAGGTAAACTGCTCCACATAAGGCTTGCGAGAGTCCTCGAAAGATTGAGGCCACTCGGCAAGTTTAAGTTCTGCGCCAAGATAGGCAGAGAGTTCTGCAAGAAACAAAGTCTCGAAAAAATTCCAATTTACTTCGGGAAGTGACTGCATGTCGATAGTACCCTGCAGGAGCAAGCCGGCTCGAGTTCGTTTGATTGCTGCACCGGCAATTTTAGAATCTGTCGCAGAGAGGATCACGTCACGGGCGACAGGCTCAAGAAAACACTGTCCGGGTATAACTTTGCGAGAGGTGGCAGAACAAGTGCCTTTCTTGCAAGAAAGCAAATCCGTATCTACGCCACATTTCGCAAGGGACACCGAAATTGCTCGATGTACGTGCAAGTAGACCTCACTCGCCGAACCCTCGCACACGCGGTGAGAAGGAGGAAAGGCAAGCGAATAGGTCCAATCCTCGCCATGCTTTACAATCCCACCACCAGTGGGGCGACGACAGAGGTCAATCTCCGCGCATTTGGTTTCCTCGAGCACCCAGGCAAAGTCCTGACCATACCCAAAAGTTACAGAAGGCCGATTCCATGCAAAATGGCGAAAACGGGCTAAGGAAGCATCGGGAAGCTCCTGGAAAAACCAAAGGTCAGTCGCCATGTTGACGGCTGCGGATTCACGCAGAAAAGGAAGGATGAGAAAAGAATCCGGCATGGGACGCTCAAGAAATCTTGAACCGACGGATATAGCGTGAAGGATCCTCGGCATGACTTCGGTACCAATCGTACAAGTCATCGGGAACGCGAAGCTCCTCAAGCTGAGAGGAAACGTCGGATGGTCGGGTTTTGAGTTTTCCAACAAGGGGTTCGAGCACAAAAGCGAGATCGCCGGGACGTTCGCCCAATTTGCCTGCAAGGTCGGATCGTTTACCCTTTGTCAAGCAATCGGGAGAGAGTCCAAAACGAGCGCAAATACGAAGCCCTAATTCATAGCGACTTAGCCGTTCGGCTCCCGCCCAATGAAACAAACCGTTCAATTGCGGACGTTCACACAATTCCACAAGCACCTCGGCTACGTTGTCAGCTGAACTTGGCTGGCGAAATTCATCCTCAAACAAGGTTGGGGTCTGACCGGCAACCATCGCACGCAAAAGTTTTTCGTGCTGACTTCGCTGACCCGTTGGACTGTTACCGTTCAACAAGGTAATGCGCAAAACAACCACATTGTCTTCACAAGCTTGGAGGACGAGACTTTCTGCATCCAGTTTCTGTCGCCCATATTCGTTAACGGGAGCAGGAACATCCGTGGACCTGTACGGGGAAGCGGTTCCATCAAAAACTAGATCGGTAGAAACATGAAGATAGCGAGCACCTAGGTGCGATGCTATTTGCCCAAGTTTTTCGGCTGCATCTACGTTCACTCTTCGAGCATGAACCGGATCCTCGTCAACGGTATCGGGAGAAGAAACGGCGGCGCAGTTGACAATGACTTCCGGCCAGAGATCAAACAGGGCGCGAGTGAGGTCCTCGCCTTCAAGAAGGTCCAGAGATCGGACCGGACCCACCTCCGGTAAGTTCTCGACTCCTGAAAAAGAAAATGGGTGCACCTTATATTTGCGACGCAACACAGTGCGACAAACAGCGGATCCAAGTAATCCGGAAGCTCCTAAAATAGCGATTTTCACATTTGCAAACTTATCATGCTCCAAGCCGTCCTCAAGCCGATACATAAACGAAGGGCTTTTCCTTGCTTCCAATCGCAGCTAAATCTAACATTGGAATCTACATGCACACGGATGAATATCTCCGACCTCGCGAATAGTCACATTCTGGAACAACCCGTTTATCTACCGGGCAAGCCCATCGAGCAAGTGGCGGTCGAGTATGGACTGAACCCAAGCGAAGTGTGCAAGTTGGCTTCCAACGAAAATCCTTTGGGGCCCTCGCCTAAGGCGCTTGCTGCTGCCGAAGAGGCTTTATTGGACATAAGGCTCTATCCCGAAGGTGGGGGCATCGAGCTAAGGGAAAAAATTGCACGAGTTCGAAACATCCGAGCCGAACAAATTATTCTTGGAAATGGCTCAAATGAAATCATCGAGCTTCTGGGCCATGTGTTCTTGCGACCAGGTGACGAGGTCGTAACCGGTCAGTTTTCATTCGTCGTCTACAAACTAGTCGCCCATTTGTTCGGAGCCA
>JABHOU010000284.1 GCA_018695085.1 Opitutia bacterium
CCGATCTTCACCATGTTGGGCACCTCGGTATAGACACCCGTGTCCGCTATGAAATGTTTAGAAACCGGGGATGCGCTGGCGGGAGACTGCAGGTCACCCCACGCGGGAAAGTCCTGCGCCGCATACAGCAGCAGAACCCCCGTCAAAACGGTAACGGCGAGAGCGAGCTTCTTCATCAGTCCGAAGACCTCCTCTTTACGTTGAACACCGTGGCGACCAAGAACACGGCGCTCACGCCCGCCCCGACCGCAGCCTCCGTGAAGGCCACGTCCACGGCGCCCATTTCGGCCCAGAGCAGGCACATGAGAAAACTATAGATGCCGAACACCACCGACGCCGTGAGCAGGTCCTTGACTCGGAGGGAAATCACAGCAGCCACCACCATGAAGACGAGGATGAACAAATTGAAAAGGGCCAAGCCGGTCATGATTCGCCCTCCTTCTTCGTATTCTTGGTCGACGGCGAACGCTTGGTCACCGGCTCGACGCCATCCTCGTAACCGGCTCGCATCAGGGCATGCGTACTGGTGGGACTCGTAAGCATTATGAACAACACGATCGCCAACAGCTTGACCACCAGCAGCCAACCCACCATCGAGAAGTCGTCCAAGGTAATGAGACCGAAACCCAAAAGAATAAGCAGGCTGGACAGGGTGTCGCCCTTCCCTGCCGCGTGCATGCGAGTGTAGAAATCTGGAAAGCGATACAGCCCGACTGCGGCTCCGAGGAAAAAGACCAAACCCACGCTCGCCAAAATCATCCCGCAGACGTCTAGGGCGGATAACCCCGAATGGGTAATTTCCGCAGAGGCTTCCGCGAGGAAACCGAAGTCCAAAGAAAATCCCCCGAAAAATGAATCTGAAACGTCCATGCTCATGAAGCCTTTGCCTTCTTCTTGCGAGGGGCCCGACGCTTGGCCGGTTTCTTTTCGGGCATGGAACGCGTCCGGTTCAAGTAGCGGGCTACCGCCAGCGAGGCCACGAAGTTGAGCAAGGCATAAGCCAAGGCAAAGTCCACGAACATGTCCAGACGCCCGAACAGGGTGCCGATCACCACGAGGAGCACCGCAGTCTTGGTGCCGATAACGTTCACCGCTACCAAGCGGTCGAAACTGGTTGGTCCCACGGCCACCCTGTAAAGGGCGGGCAACATCAACACGAAAAGGGCCGCCCCCGCAAAAACCGTAAAGCCCTCCGTCGTCATACCGCCACCTCCGGTTCGAACACCTCGGCCACTCGGCGTTCCATCTCACCCGTGGCCAAGTCCTGGGCCGTCGCCTCGCTTATGGCGTGCACGAGAAATTGGTTTCCTGTTATACTGATAGTCACAGTTCCGGGAGTGAGCGTAATAGAATTGGCGAACACGAACTTGGCGAAATCCGATTTCAGCTTCGTCTTGAACTTAACGACTTTTGGAGCAATCTCGGCTTGTCCGGAACCGGTTATCGCCAGCTTGAACACGTGGACATTGGCCAGTGAGATTTGCCAGAGCAACCAGAGGGCGTAACGCAAGAAGCGACCCGCCTCGGCAAAACGATCACCCGCGCTTTTATTGCGGTCCGAGAAGAGCAAATCCTGCGACAGCAAGGTTACGACCAGGGCCGAAAACGCCCCAAGACCCAGATGAAACGCATCGAACTTCCCGGAGAAAGCCACCCAGTTCAGCAAAAGCAGTACGAATACAAGAAAAGGATACACGGATTGGAAAGAGTTCGATTTTGAAAAAACGCATCAAAAAAGAAATTCCCATAACCGCAACAATATATGAACGAGCAAACAAAGGCCAATTCGGATAAGATGGGTTACGGCGCTTATTCGGCGAGCGTCACCCACTAATCTCTCGCAATATTTTTTTGTTACCACTTATGGCGACTATTGGATCATGAGCTTTTGAACCAATGGAAAGCCAATGAGAGGATCATGCCATAGGGACCGCCGACAAGTAAATCAGCCTAAATCAATCCAGAGGATCAACTGTAATTACGATAGACTTTGATGTGGGAGTATTGCTTTTTCGGGCGGTGCTATCCAAGGGAACCAATACATTTGTCTCCGGAAAATAAGCGGCGGCGCACCCCTTGGGGATATCGTAGGGAATGGCCAAAAAAAGGCGGGCTTCACGAGTCTCGCCTTTCCAATGGCTCGTTATGTTTACGGGTTGTTCGGGTGATAGTTCTCGAGTCGCCATGTCTTGAGCATTCAGAAAAAGTACGCGGCGCTCATTCTTGATTCCCCTGTAGCGATCATCCATGCCGTAGATAGTCGTATTGAACTGGTCGTGACTACGGATAGTCATGAGCAATAGTTGATCTCCTTCGAGAGGAATTGGTTCTAGAGGATGAATGGTAAAGGGAACCTTGGATTTTCCGTCTGCAAATACACGTTTCTTAGCGTTGTTCGGAAGATAAAAGCCGCTGGGCTCACCGACGCGCTTTTCGAAATCATCAAAGCCTGGAACCACTTTTTCAATTCGAGAGCGAATGCTGGAATAATCCTTGGCGAAAATATCCCAGGGAATATTTCCTTTGTCGCCCAAAGTCGCCTTTGCGAGACCTGAGACAATTGCGGGTTCACTCCGAACCGAATCGGAGATTGGGGACAGTGTTCCGCGAGACGAATGAACGATACCCATGGAGTTTTCAACAGTTACGAATTGATCGTGATCCTTTTCACTGCGCCCGAGGCAGGGCAAAATGAGAGCTTGCTTACCTGTAACGAGATGACTGCGATTCAACTTAGTTGAAACCTGCACTGTAAGGCTACATTTTTGCAAACCTTCGGCCACTGCTTGTACGTCGGGCGTCGCCGACAAAAAATTTCCGCCCAACGCAAAGAAGACCTTAGCGCTTCCAACTCCCATCGCCCGAATAGACTCTACGGTATCCATTCCCGTTTCGCGAGGGGGAGCAAATCCAAATTCCTTACCCAAGGCATCAAGAAAGGAAGATGGCATACTAGTTGCGATTCCCATGGTGCGATCACCTTGGACATTACTGTGACCGCGAACCGGGCAAAGACCGGCTCCCGGTTTGCCCAAGTTTCCGCAAAGCAGGTGTAGATTGACCACTTCCTGGATGCAGGCGACAGCCGTTTTGTGCTGGGTGAGTCCCATAGCCCAACACGAAATGACGGATTTGGATTCCCAATAGGTTCGGGCGGCGGCCTCGATTTCCTCTCGAGTGAGTCCACTTTGCGCCACTACTTCGTCCCAAGAAACCCCGCCGATTGCTTTTTTCCATTCCTCGAAGCCGGTTGTGTGGTTCTCCATGAAAGAGGGATCGAGAACTTTCCCTGGTCGGGCTTCTTCCTCCGCAAGGATCGCCTTCTGCATTCCCTTGAGCAAGGCCATGTCTCCGTTGAGTCGGACCTGTAGAAATTGTGAAGTCAATGGAGTGGCCATGCCGAGTAGTCCCCTAGCCTCTTGGGGATGAGCAAAACCAAGGAGACCTGCCTCCTTCAGGGGATTGACGGCAATAATACTACATCCGTTCCGCCGAGCAACCTGCAAGGAGGAAAGCATGCGAGGATGATTGGTGCCGGGGTTTTGACCAAAGATGAAAATTGATTCGGCCTTTTCGAAATCGTCTAGAGAAACCGTTCCCTTCCCTATACCAATGGTTGGCTTAAGGGCGGCCCCACTGGACTCGTGGCACATGTTCGAACAATCAGGCAAATTGTTCGTTCCAAAGAGACGGACAAACAACTGATAAAGAAAAGCCGCTTCGTTTACCGTTCGGCCCGAAGTGTAAAAAACGGCTTCGTCGGGCGAATCGAGAGCATTCAGCTCATCGGCGACCAGGCAAAACGCCTCATCCCAATCAATGGGCGCGTAATGAGATGCTCCCTCTCTCAATACGACGGGTTCGGTCAAGCGGCCCTGCAATTCATGCCAATGATCCGATTGGGCCGCAAGTTCCTCGACAGACCACTTCTCAAAAAAGGCGGCATCGCAACGATTCTTGTTCGCAGCCTCGGATGCTACGGCCTTGGCCCCATTCTCGCAAAACTCGGTCTTTGCCCGATGGCCGTCGGGGTCAGGCCATGCGCAACTCGGACAATCGAATCCATTCTTCTGGTTCAATCCGATCCAAGATGCCGCCGCTCGACCAATCCCCGATTCACGAAAGGCATGCTTCATAGAAGAAGTCACCGCAGGCAGACCGGCCGCCGACTTGGCAGGACGACCTCGACGCAGGTCCCCTAACTCCTCAGGATTCTCAGGCGACGCCTTTTGACGCAATTTTGTTTCCTCCTTTGCCATGAATTTCTAGTAAGCCCGAAAGGGGGAGAGAATCAATCCTCAACGATCCAAGCTCAGGCTTCCACTTTCCAGTTGTCTTGGTCAATTGCCTCGATTAGGTAGCCGTTCGGGTCGTTGAAGAATATGCGCTCGAAAGGTGTGAGCCGGAGGGGTGCCTGAACGGGAATGCCGTAGTCGTGCGGCAGCTTTTCCTTGATGTCCGCCAATCGTTCGGCTGAAACGAAAAAAGCGAAGTGCCGACCATATTCCTTCTCGAAGGGAGAAACCTCGAAGTCATCTATCCCGAGAACGTGCATCTGGGCTCCACGGCCGAGATCCAGCCAACGCACCTCCACATCGACATTGTCGGGAATCGGAATTTCAGCCCAACCCATGATATCGACAAAGAACTCAACCGTTCGGTCGACCTGCCGGGTAGCTATCGTAAAGTGAGCGAGACTCATTTAGCAATTATTTGACGCGTAATACCCGAGTGCCCTTGAACTCACGTCCGTACATGTCGGTAGTGACCACTTCGATCAGATGCTGCCCCGTAGATAAGCCCTCGGGTAGTTTGCCTTTCCAAAGGTGCTGGGAAACGGTGGCTCCATTGACAGCCTGCACTTGCTTGTTCTGAGACTCAAGCTGTTGCATGGCGACGTACCAGGGGTCTTTCTCGGGCGTTCGTCGCAGCTCTATCCATTTGCTTCCTTTGCCAAGACGCATGCG
>JABHOU010000468.1 GCA_018695085.1 Opitutia bacterium
CCCACCCTTGCCACCTTTGCGGGTGTCAAGGTTCCCGAGGGTCGGGTGATCGATGGTCGGGACATAGCCCCGGTCCTGAAGGGAGAGACCAAGTTCGTTCCTACCCCGGGCATGAAGAAATCGCTCAATGCGGACGTTCCGCTCAGGCGTACTTGGAACCCGGGTGGGGAATGGAAAGAGACTGTTTTTCGGCATGAATACAACGATGCTTTTTTCTATCACGGGAGCCAGGGCGCCTTGTCTGCTGTACGCTGGCGTAACTGGAAGATGTATTTGAATCCGAGTCTTGAACTGTACGACCTGTCCGAGGACCCGGGGGAATTGAAGATCGTTCGTAACCGCGAAATCGCGCGCAAGTTGCGTGGGATGGCCATTTTGTTTCAGGAAGAAATGCAAACCGACGCCCGTCCGCCCGGTCGAGTGAACGCTTCCTCGACGCCTGATGGGAAAACACAGGTTCCGCAATCCACCTTGGATCGACTGAACGCCAAGTTGGATCTGACCTATGCAAAGTACGGAGACCGGGGCTTGGAAATGGATGTTTACCGACCGAAGGGAGTCTGGGGGGAACTCCCGGCGATCGTTTGTATCCATGGAGGGGGTTGGGCGAAGGGAAACCGCACCGGTCATGCGAAGATCGCCCAGGCGTTGGCTGCACGTGGTTACGTTGCGGCCACCATATCCTACCGTCTTAGCGGAGAGGCTCCGTTCCCCGCCGCCATTCAAGATTGCAAGGCCGCGGTCCGATTCCTGCGGACCAATGCCAAGGAACTCGGTATCGATGCCGACAAAATCGGTGCCATCGGGCTTTCCGCAGGCGGGCACTTGACCGCCCTGTTGGCTACCTCGCACGGGATTGACGAGCTTGAGGGGAAAGGCGGTAACCCGGCCTACAGCAGCCGCATTCAAGCGGCCGTTCCGATGGGTGCCCAAACCGACTTCTTGTCCGAGCGTACCCGTGAGGTGTCGAAGGAACGCCTGATCTGGAAACAGTTCATGGGTGGTTCCCAGCTGGAACGCCCGAAAGCTTACCGCCTGGCTTCCCCGCTCGAACACCTGGACAAAGACGACCCGCCATGTCTGTTCATCACCGGAGAGACGGACGACGAAAGTACCAGGGCGGCGAAATTTAGAAGGCGCATGAGTGACCTTGGAGTCTCTTCGGAGATTGAAGTGATCGAAGGGGCCCCGCACGGCTTCCTTACTAAGCAAGTTTGGTTTGATCAAACGATCAATTCTGCGGTTGATTTTTTCGACCCCATTTTGAAAAGGGATTAGCAGTGAATATCTTACCCCTCTTCCAGAAATTGTACAATTGTCGACAATATGATTATTGACTTACTGAAGTAACTACTCATCAGTCCGTCTATGCCTAGCACAAGACTGCCGATCCTTTCCATGCGCCAACAAATATGCGATGCGTTGAGAGGGGAGATCATGGCGGGTGAGATTTCGTCCAATGAACCTGTGCGGGAGCAAAATTTAGCCAAACGATTTGGGGTTAGTCGGAATTCCGTGCGGGATGCCTTGCTCCAGCTTTCACAGGAGGGGGTTTTGATTTACAGTCCTAATTGCGGCGTTCGCGTGGGCTCTCCGCCAACCCAGAAGGAATCCAGATTATACGCAAAATTGCGAAGGGAGATAGAAATGCATAGCTTGGAGGTTACGCTGAGTTCTTGGACGAAAGAAGATGACTGCAATTTGAATCGCCTTCAGCGTATCTTGAGCGCGGCTTGTGAACAACGGGACTTGAAGGCCATTACCGAAACCGATCTTGCCATGCACCGCTATTGGGTGAGCAAAGCCTCCAAGGAACTTGAATCCGTATGGTTGGGAATCACGGTTAGAATGTTGATCGCCTACTCACAATTGAATAACTTCATGCAATGTAGTCTCGAACATGCCGCAATTGTCGAGGCCATTGCTTGCCGGGATCTTTCAGCGGCCAAGAAGGCAGTCGAGCTCAACATCCGTTCCAAATGAAGAGATTCATTTGTTTGTTCGGGGTCTTTTCCCTTGGGTTTTCAAACCTTTTTGGTGACGAAGTTTCCGATGGAGAAAAGCTTTTTGCTCTCAAGGTGAAGCCCCTCTTCGCTCAGAAATGCATGGCTTGCCATGGGGACGACCCCAAGAAGATCAAGGGCGATCTGGATATGCGTACGCGCGAATCACTTCTTTTGGGCGGGGAAACCTACGAAGAGGAAGTCCTGATTCCCGGGAAGGGAGAAAAAAGCTTTCTCTATATTCTTTCCACCCGGGTGGAGGAGGACATGGAGATGCCCCCCAAGGAAGCGGACAAGTTGACCAAGGAACAGACTTGGTGGATCAGGGACTGGATCAACGAAGGCGCTCCTTGGCCAAGCGAGCAACGGGTTGCCCTGATTCAGAAAAAGTATGCCGAAGGGGAACAGGTGGTCACTTCCAAGGCTCTTTCCGATGATTGGCAGAAGCGCCGTTACGAAACCAAGAAACTTTGGGCTTACCGTCCTCTGAAAGTGGAAAAGGTTCCCGAGGGCGAACATCCTGTCGACTGGTTTGTGAACCGGAAACTCAAGGAAGCCGGGCTTGATCCCGCTCCTGATGCATCCCCTCGCGAATTGTACCGCCGCCTGTCCTTCGGGTTGACCGGGTTGCCTCCCGATCCCGCTCAGGCAAACAAGTTTGAGAGCGAGTTCTCCAAGTCCAAGGATGCGCTTCTTGGTCATGCCGAAGAGTTGATGGCCTCTCCTCATTACGGTGAGCACTTCGCGAGGCATTGGTTGGACGTCGCGCGCTATGCCGATTCCGCCGGGTTTGCCAACGACTACGCCCGTCCCAATGCCTGGCGCTATCGCGATTACATCGTGCGCTCTTTCAACCATGACAAGCCTTATGACCGGTTCGTGAAGGAACAGGTGGCAGGGGATGAGATGGAGCCCGCTAATCCCGAGAACCTTGTGGCCACCGGATTTTTGCGCATGGGCCCATGGGAACAAACGGGCATGAGCGTATTCAAGGAAACGCGTCAGATGTGGCTGGACGACGTGACCGACTCGGTGGGTCAAACTTTTCTTGCCCACGCCATGCAATGCGCCAAGTGCCACGACCACAAATTCGATCCCGTCCCGACCCGCGATTACTATGGAATGATGGCTGTTTTTTCGACCACTCAGTTTGCCGAACGCAAGGCGCCTTTCCTTCCCTCTGAGTCCAAACATGGCTTCACTGGCTTTCGGTCCCTGACCCAGTCCAAGATAGCCGGCTACGAGCGACAAAAAAAGGAACTGGCCCAAAAGATCGCCCGCCTGAAGAAGGCGGAGATCGGGAACGCCAAGGTGGGGGACAACGGGCTGGACCCCGGGGACGAGGCTTCCCAGTCACGCATCTTCAAGAACCTGGTCCGTCACCGCATCGAACTTGATCGCGTTCAACCGGTCACGCATGCTGTTTTTACCGGCAAAACCGTAGCAATGAAAAACGTTCAAGGGCGATTGAAGATGCCTGAGGATCCCTGGGCGAAGGGATACCTCGACCCTGACGTTATCTACGACGGGGGCAGCGTTTATTCGCAAGGTGACCCCGTGGTTCCTGCCACTCTCAGTGCTGCCGAATCGCTCGGAGGCATGGATGCGCGGCCTTTCCCGGCAGGTCAGGGCAAGCGGCGCCTGGCACTGGCCAACTGGATCGTGGACAATAAAAATCCACTCACGGCACGGGTCATGGTCAACCGTATCTGGTCCTGGCATTTCGGACGGGGGATCGCGGGCAATCCGAATAATTTTGGAGGTACCGGTGAGTTGCCCACCCATCCTGCCTTGCTCGATTACTTGGCCGACTGGTTCATGAAGAACGAATGGTCGGTCAAGAAATTGAATGCCTTGGTTCTGTCCTCCGAAACCTACCGACGAAGCAGTCGGCATCCCGACCCGAAAAAATTGGAAGAGAAAGACCCCAAGGGACAATTGTATGCCACCTTTCTTCCCCGTCGACTGGTTGCCGAGGAAATCCGCGATGCCATGCTTCGGGTCAGCGGCGAACTGAATCCCAAGGTCGGAGGCATTCCGTCCCGGCCCGACCTTAATCCGGAGGTGGCTTTTCAGCCGCGCCAAATCATGGGCGGGACCGCATCGGTCTATGAGCCGGATCCTTTGCCAA
>JABHOU010000469.1 GCA_018695085.1 Opitutia bacterium
TTCAACGGCATAGTAAAAAAGCTTTCGGACGATTTCGCAAAAGTCGCGCCCTTGCAGTGGCACGACTTTAAGAACCTTTCTCCCGAACAAAACTTTAATGCAGCCCAGCCTTTTGTAACATGCATGGCACTTTACCTCGTTGCTCTAGTATTGGTATTCTTCTCTTGGCTGATCTGGCAGGATCCACTTCAAAAGTCAGCCGTAGGAATTGCCTATGTTGCTCTTACTATTCACATCATCGGACTTTTGGTTAGGATTTGGATACAGGGACGACCTCCCGTAACAAACTTATACTCCTCCGCCATTTTCATAAGTTTGGGAGCCGTGATCTTCGGCTTACTATTCGAGCGCATATATCGCAATGGGATAGGAACCGCGGCGGCAGCAATCGTCGGTTTCGTTTCCTTGATAATTGCTCACAACCTAGCCATGGATGGAGATACGATGGAAATGCTCCAAGCCGTCCTCGACACCAACCTCTGGCTCGCCACGCACGTGGTGTGCATTACTCTGGGATACGTCGCAATGTTCGTAGCCGGAATCCTCGCAATTCTCTACATATTGCGAGGAGTATTAGATCGACGATTTGACAAGAAGACCGCTCGCTCCATCTCTTCCATGATCTATGGCGTGACCTGCTTCGCCGTTATTTTCAGTTTCGTCGGCACCATGCTCGGAGGCATCTGGGCAGATCAGTCATGGGGACGTTTCTGGGGCTGGGATCCCAAGGAAAACGGCGCCTTGCTCATCGTTATATGGAGCGCCATCGTGCTTCACGCCAGATGGGGCGGGATAGCCAAAGACCGAGGGATTGCCGCTCTAGCCATCGGCGGGAACATCGTAACAGCCTGGTCATGGTTCGGTACAAATCTTCTTCAAGAAGGCTTGCACAGTTACGGTTTCTCGGACTCGGGCTTCCTCTGGCTGATGCGCTTCATCGGAATACAGTTGTTGTTCATTGCGATCGCCTATTTACCTAAAAGCCTATGGCGTAGCGATCTCGAAGAAGGTTCAAAGGCCGCTTGAAAAAAGCCGCTATTTCTTCAAGGAATCCTTCAGAGTCTCAAAAACATCATTTGCTTGTCGACCGAACGAGCAAGGGAAAGGAATTTCACAATTCTCCAAGGAACGATCGAGAGCGGCTTGATCGGTAAGCCTAACGAGAATCAGGTCTCTGTTCATGTAGTCTTTCCGAACAAACTCATCCACCTCGTCCTTGCGGAATTCCACTCGTTGAAACCATCCCCTCAAGGAATAGCCCTTTTCGTCGATCCGCAGACGAGACCACTCGAACATTTGATCGAGGAGGCTGAGCGTCGCAAGTACCCCAAAGACAACCCGTGCAATCCAATTAAAAGCCTCGACCTCAAAGGTGAGCATCCCGAAGAACGCCCCAAGTAATCCCAAAAACAAGGTGAGAGCTAATTGCCTCCACCAAATTGGCTTCACCACGATGTCCCGACCTTGGGATTGTTTTCGACTCATCTCGAGCGAAAAGTAGTTACGTCAGACATCTACGAAGGACGGAGCGTGGGAAAAAGAATGGTATCTCGAATGTTTGCCGCCTTTGTGAGAAAGATCACTAGGCGATCGATACCTAGCCCCATACCGCCGGCAGGTGGCATCCCGTGCTCAAGCGCCATGAGAAAATCTTCGTCCATTTCTTGGGTTTCCTCTCCCACTTGACGTTGGAAAGCTTCTCGTTGAACGAAGGGGTCATTCTGTTCGGAATAGGCGGGGGCAATCTCCTGCCCATTGATGCAGAGTTCGAACACGTCGATGGTGGAAGGATCGTCTTGAGTGATTTTAGCTAAGGGACATAGCTCGCGGGGGATGTGAGTAACAAAGGTAGGCTGCACGAGAGTGTGCTCAATAACTTTCTCGAACACATCGTTGGTAACCTCAAAATCTTCCAAATCGGGATCCACTTCAATACCGAGTTCCTTGGTCTTTTCCAGCTTGGCAGCCTTGGGCAAATCGAACCAGTCGTCGCGACCAACGGCCTCGAGAATGAGATCCTTGTACTTGGCTTCACGCCATTCTCCGGACAGATCGATTACGTCGCCTTCCGGACGCTCGATCGCAAGCGTGCCAATCGCTTGTTCGGCCACATGCTGAACAAGGGATCGAGTGAGTTCCATCATCCCGCGAAAATCGGTGTAGGCTTGGTAAGCCTCCAACATGGTGAATTCGGGGTTGTGCCTTCGGGAAAGTCCCTCATTACGAAACACTCTCCCAATTTCAAAGACCCGATCAAAGCCGCCGACGAGAAGGCGCTTCAAGTGCAATTCAAGGGCAATACGCAGATTGAAGTCACAGGAAAGAGCATTGAAGTGAGTTTGAAAAGGCCGAGCGGCGGCCCCACCGGATACGGCTTGCAGCATGGGCGTCTCGACTTCGAGGAATTCGCGCTCCCAAAGAAATTCTCGCATGTGCCGAA